>NZ_LR217722.1:300000-445216 GCF_900698975.1 Buchnera aphidicola (Cinara splendens)
TTTTAATAAAAATACTTAAAATTATAAAAAATATTCATATTAATTAACATTAATAAAAAATATTTTAACAATAATAATTTCTATACACATTAAATTCATATATTATATACATGTAATTAACCCTTATAATATAAATTATATAAAAATTTACATAATTTTTATATAATAATAGTATCATTTAATTTTTAAAAAATACATTTTAATTTTTACATTTTATTGAAATAAAAAATAAAAAACATTAAACATCAAGATGAATGTTTTAATAAATAAAATTTTTCATTATTAACCTGTAATATAATATCTAGAGAAAAAATTATGTATGTTATATTTTTAGATCGTAATACACAATATAAAGTAAAATCTGGTGACATAATTAGATTAGAAAAAATCAATATAAATATTGGAAAAAAAATAATATTTGAAAAAATAATATTGTTATCCGATAATACCAAAATATCTATTGGACAACCTATACTCAACAATGTTTATGTAGAAGGATCAATCTATCGACATGGAAGACATAAAAAAATAAAAGTTATAAAATTTAATCGCCGTAAACATTATAAAAAAAATCAAGGACACAGACAATATTATACAGATGTTAAAATAAAAAATATAACATACAAAAATTCTACACTATAAGGTATAAAAATGGCTCATAAAAAAGCAGGTGGTTCTTCTCGAAATGGAAGAGATTCTCATTCAAAACGATTAGGTATTAAGAGATTCGGAGGTGAACATGTATATCCTGGAAACATTATTCTCAAACAAAGAGGAACTAAATTTCATCCAGGACATAATGTAAAATGTGGTAAAGATCACACATTATTTTCTATTGTAAGCGGATTAGTAAAATTTGAAAAAAAAGGTTTACCAAAAAAAACATATGTAAATGTAATACAATAATAATATAAAAATATGTATTTTAATTAAATCAACAAAAATGTTTTATACTAAAACAATATTCTGTCAAAGAGAAATATAACATGAAATTTGTTGATTCAGTTGTAATTCATGTATCCGCTGGAAACGGGGGACATGGATGTACTAGTTTTAGAAGAGAAAAATTTATACCTAAAGGAGGTCCCGATGGAGGAGATGGAGGTAATGGAGGTAATATTTGGATAATATCTGATTTGAATATGAATTCACTAACTGATTATCGTATTAAAAAAATTTTCCATGCGGAAAATGGACAAAATGGATTTAAAAAAAATAGTTCTGGAAAAAAAGGAGAGGACAAATATATTCGTGTACCTTTAGGAACTAGAATTATAGATATTGAAACTAATGAAATAGTAGCTGATATACAGTATAAAAATCAAAAAATTCTTGTTGCTAAAGGAGGTTGGCATGGTCTAGGAAACACTCGTTTTAAATCATCTACTAATCGAACTCCTAAAAAAAATACAAAAGGTTCATTAGGCGAAAATAAACTAATTTCATTAGAATTATTATTAATTGCAGATGTTGGAACATTAGGTTTTCCTAATTCCGGTAAATCTACTTTAACTAGCATGATGTCTAATGCTAAAACAAAAATAGACAGTTATCCATTTACAACTTTACATCCAGTATTGGGAACAGTTAAAAAAAAAAAAAAAAATTTTATTATTGCCGATATACCTGGAATTATACAAGGAGCGTCATCAGGGGTAGGCTTAGGAATAAAATTTTTAAAACATTTATCTCGTTGTAAATTACTACTACATATTATTGATATAAATACCATAAAAAAAAAAAATCTCAATAAAATCAGATACATTATCTTACAAGAACTTAAAAATTTTAATAAATCACTATTTCAAATACCGAGATGGTTAATCTTTAATAAAATTGATATTTTAACAAAAAAAAACGTCAATAAAATTAAAAAATATATAAAAAGAAAAATTCACCCTTGTCAAAAATGTTACTTTATTTCTGCTAAAGATAACATCGGAATTAAAAATTTATCTAAAGATATTATTCGATATTTATATAAAAAAAACAACATACATAAATATTTTTAAAAAATCCATTTTTTGTAAACAAAAATAATAAAAGAGCATAAAAAAATATATTTTTATGTATATCTTAATTTTAACTATAAAGAAACCCGGATTAAAAAAACCGGGATTTCTTTATTATACAAAAATTACTATCTTTTAGAAAATTGAGTTTTTTTTCTAGATTTACGAAAACCATATTTTTTACGTTCAACTTTTCTTGAATCACGAGTTACAAAACCTTCTTTACGTAATACCCCTCGCAATGTATTATCATATTGTATCAATGCACGAGTAATACCTTGACGAATTGCTCCTGCCTGACCAGATATTCCACCACCTTTGACAGTAATATAAAAATCAAATATATTCAACATATTTACCAAAGCTAAAGGTTGTTGAACAATCATACACGCTGTTTTTCGACCAAAATATTCTTTTAAAGAACGTTTATTAATACAAATTTTTCCTTTTCCTTTACGTAAAAAAACACGTGCAGAAGAAGACTTACGGCGACCTGTACCGTAATTTATATATTCAGACATTGTATATATCCTAATGTTTTATATATATTAAATATTTAAAAAAATTGGTTTTTGTGCACTCAAATTATGTTCGTGCAATGGAAATACCTTTAATTTTTTAAAAATCAATCTGCCAAGAGAACCTTTTGGTAACATTCCTTTAACAGCTCTTTCAAGTATTCTTTCTGGATGATGTAACATCATATACTGAAAAGTATATTTCTTAATTCCACCCACATATCCAGTATGATGATAATAAAATTTATTAATTGATTTTTTTCCTGTAACAATTATTTTTGATGCATTTATAACTATGATATAATCACCAGTATCTACATGAGGAGTATATTCGGGTTTATATTTTCCTCTCAAGAACATAGATATTTTAGCTGCGAAGCGACCTAATATTTTGTTTGTCCCGTCAACATAATACCAAGATTTTATAATTTTATCCGAATTAGCTGAAAAACTTTTCATAATAAATTTCACCTTAAATATATAATTTAAAAATTAATAAATTTATTTATTTGATATGCAAAAAAACTATAAATATTATTTATATATGCAATAAATATTTATATAATTTCATTTATAATTAAACATTTTAAACTAATTAAACGAGAGTTAATAGAATGGACAAGAAAAAGACATTACAATTATTAAGAAATCAAATTAATAATGTTGATCATAAAATAATCAAATTATTATCATTTCGAGAATCTCTCTCTATAAATATTTTACAAAATAAAATACATAATAAACTTGATATTCGAGATAAAAATCGTGAAATAGAACTATTTAATAATTTACATCAACTAAGTCAAAAAAATAAAATAAATCCAAAATTCATACAAAAAATATTTGAAATAATTGTTAATAATTCAATTCTTGTTCAAAAAAAACATAAAAAAAAAATAAAAAATAATTCCAAAAAAAATTTTTGTGCTTACTTAGGTCCAGTTGGTTCATATTCATCCGAAGTATTTAATAATTTATCTAAAAACAAAAAAAATTTTTTTCTTGCACATGAACATACTAATTTTAATTCCATCATTGAATCTTTAAATAATCGTCGTTGTTACGTAGCACTATTACCTTTTGAAAATAGAATATCAGGAATTATTCCAGAAGTATATGAGATACTAAAAAAACAAAATGAAATATATATAATTAAAGAAATTTATGCAAAAATTCAACATCATTTGTTTACAGTAAAAAATTGTTTTTTCTATAACATAAAAAATGTATATAGTCATATACAACCATTTAAACAATGTAGTATATTTTTAGAAAAATTTCCAGAATGGAAAAAAAAATATTTTAACAGTACTTCTGAAGGTATGAAAAAACTTTCTTCAGAAAACAAAAAAAACTCTGCTGTAATTGGAAGTTCTATAGGTGGTTCTTACTATAATTTACAAAAAATAGCGGCTAATATTTCCAATATAGAAAATAATATTACTAGATTTATATTAATTTCTAAAAAAAAAAAAAAAATAACAAAAAAAATTCCAGTAAAAACTACCATCCTTATAACTTTAAATAATACAGAAGAAAACATTACAAAAATAAGAAAAATATTCCAAACAAGAAAAATTGAAATTACTAATATAATTTTAGAAAAAAACATAATTAATAACCCAACAAAAACATATCTAATAGAAATAATAGAAAATTTTTTTTCTAATATTATACAAGAAGCTTTACATACCATAAAAAAGCATGTAGAAAATATAAAAATTCTAGGCTGTTATCCTGTTGAAAAAAATATAAATAAACTATTTTAACCAATTTTAATATTTTTTTTTATAACTATAAATTTTGATATTATTACATTAAAATATTACTGATATAAGGATAATTATTATTATTATGTTTAATAACCTAACAAAAAAAATAACTGATATTTTTGAAAAAATTTCTCACCGGAGTCACTTAAAAGAAAAAAAAATTAAGGAAACTTTGCGTAAAATAAAATCAGCATTATTAGATGCAGACGTATCATTAATAATTGCGGACATGTTTTTAAAAAAAATAAAATCAAAAATATCAGAAGCATACATAAACAAAAATTTTAGTCCTAGTCAAAATTTAATAAAAATAGTATTGCGTGAATTAACTAAAATAATGGGAAGTAAAAGTCACTTATTTAATTTCTTATTAAATCAATTAACTATTTGTACTATTATTGGTCAACCAGGATCTGGAAAAACAACAAGTACCGCTAAATTAGCTCATTTATTATCTAAAAAGTATAAAAAAAAAATATTGGTAGTTTCTATCGATATATATAGACCTGCAGCTATTCTACAGTTAAAAAGATTAATACAAAAAACTAAAGCTAATTTTTTTCAGTCCAACTGCAATCAAAAAATTATAGAAATAATTAAATTAGCAATGCTCACAGCAAAGAAAAAAAAATATGACGTACTATTAATAGATACAGCCGGACAAATACATACTAACTACTCAAAAATAAAAGAAATAGAAAAAGTACAAAATTATATCAAACCACATGAAACATTGTTTGTTATAGATTCTATGGCCGGGCAAGATTCTGTTAATGCAATTAAAAAATTCAACAAAATATTTACATTATCAGGAATTATATTGACAAAACTAGATAGTGATACACGAGGAGGAGTAGCATTATCAGTAAGAGCTTTAACAAAAATTCCAATTAAATACATTGGTGTTGGAGAAAAGATTTATGATTTACAAATTTTTCATCCCGAAAGAATTGCTAAAAGAATTTTGGGTATGGGAGATGTATTATCTTTAATAGATGATATTAAAAATAAAATTAAAGATAAAGAACTAGATTTAATGAAAAACACTACTAAAAAAGGAAATACTTTTAATCTAAATGATTTTCTCGTACAAATTAAACAAATCAAAAAAATAGGAGGCATTGAATCATTAATACATAAATTACCTATTAGTATTATTAACAATAACTCTATGTTAAATAATATTGATAAAGAATCTTTCATAAAAATTGAAGCTATGATTCAATCCATGACTGAAAAAGAAAGAAAAACACCATCTATTATAAAATATTCTAGAAAAAAAAGAATTTCCAAAGGCTCTGGAATTACTATACAGGAAATTAATATTTATTTAAAGAAATTCGAAAACATGAAAAATATCATAAAAAATCTCAACAAAAACAAAAAAAACAAAATATTTGAAAAAATTAAAAATTATCTGATAAAATAATATAAATTATATTTGTTATACTTTAAAAATAAACTAAACATTTAAAATAAACTTTTTTTAATATAAGAGAAAAATTATATGATAAAAATCAGACTAGCGCGACATGGAGCTAAAAAAAAACCATTTTATCAAATTATAGTATCTGATGTAAGGTCTGCTAGAAATGGAAAATTTATTGAACGTATTGGATATTTCAATCCCTTTGCTAAAAAAAATGAAAAAAAAATAAATTTATCCATTGATAGGGTAGATTTTTGGATAAAAAAAGGAGCTCAAAAATCATCACGATTTGAAAAATTATTAATAGAACATACAAAAAACATATATCATACACAAAATTTGTATAAATCATGATTATTATTGGAAAAATAGGAAATCCATATGGAATTTTAGGATGGATACATATCCATTCATATACAGAAAAAAAAGAAAATATTTTTTATTATTTTCCATGGAAATTAGAAAAATTAAATATATACATTCACAAAAAAAATATTATTAGATATAAAAAACACACAAATCACTTTTTAGTAAAAATAGATAATTTACATAACAGAACACAGGCTCATTCTATAGCTAACCAAAATATATTAATGAAGTCTACTAAATTACCTAAATTACAAAAACATGAATACTATTGGAACAACATTTTATTATGTAAAATTTTTAATGTAAAAAAAGAAATAATAGGTTTAGTAAAACAAATATTAGATAATAAAGTTTATAATATCTTAAAAATATTTAATTTTAAAAAAAATAAAAATATATATGTTCCATTTATACAACCTAATATCATTAAAAAAATAGATATACAAAATAAAATTATTATTATTAATTGGAATTTATGTGAATAAACATAGATTTATTTAAGAAGACAAAAATGATGCAATTTAGTATTGTTACAATTTTTCCTAAAATGTTTGATAACATATTTCAATACGGAATCATTAATCGAGCTATTAAAAATAAAATAATTAGCATTAATATTTTTAATCTAAGAAATTTTAGTACAATGAAAAGAAAAAAAGTAGATGATAAAATCTACGGTGGAGGTCCTGGAATGTTAATTATGTTTGCACCATTATTTAACGCAGTTACAGAAATAAAAAAAATTCACAAAAAAAACAGTGTAGTAATTTACTTATCTCCACAAGGAAAATTATTAAATCACAAAAACATTCAACATTTTCTTAACATAAAACACTTAATATTTATTTGTGGTCGCTACCAGGGTGTTGATGAACGATTTATACGAAATCAAGTAGATGAAGAGTGGTCTGTAGGTAATTATGTTCTCACCGGAGGAGAATTACCAGCTATGATATTTATTGATACCATTACACGATTACTTCCAGGAGTATTAAATAATAAAAATTCCTTATTAAATGAAACTTTTTCTAAAAATTTATTAGATTGTCCTCATTATACACGACCAAAAAAAATAAACAATATGAGTGTACCTAAAATTCTATTATCAGGAAATCATAAAAAAATAAAACAATGGAGATTACAAAAATCATTCAAGAATACTTTAACAAAAAAACCAAACTTTATAAATAAATAAACTTACTACAATATTAATATAATAAAAATAAAAATTATTACAATCTAGCTAAATAAAATTTTTACACACTAATTATATGAGATATTCAAAATATGAACAATTATATTCACACTTTAGAAAATAAATATAAAAAAAAACAAGTTCCATATTTTAATTCAGGTGATTCTATTGTTATTAAAACATGGATATTAGAAGGTAACAAAAAACGCCTGCAGTCATTTGAAGGTATTGTAATTGCAAAAAGAAATAGAAATCTCAATTCTTCATTTACAGTTCGAAAGATATCTAACGGTGAAGGTGTAGAAAGAAAATTCTTAATACATTCACCAAATATACATGAAATAAACGTTGTAAAAAAAGGATTGGTGAAAAAATCAAAATTATATTATTTACGATATCGTAAAGGAAAGTCTGCACGAATTAAAGAACGCTTAAACTAATAACAATACTATATGTATACATAACAACAATTTATTTTCATATAAATCATGCAGTCAGCATACAAAATTGACTGCACAATATATATATTTTATATATTCAACTCGTTCCACCAATTGTTAACTGATCTATTTTAATAGTTGGTTGACCAACACTTACTGGAATATTCTGTCCATTTTTTACACAATTCCCTACTCCGTCGTCTATACATAAATTATCTCCTACCATGGATATAGATTGCATTACCTCTGTTCCTGATCCAATTAATGTAACGTCTTTTATAGGATAAATAGTTTTACCTTTTTTAATAAGATATGCTTCGGAAGTAGAAAAAACAAAATTTCCTGATGTTATATCTACCTGACCTCCACTAAAATTAACAGCATAAATACCATAATCAACACTATTTATAATATCAATAGGAGCATCCTTACCAGCCAATAAATATGTATTAGTCATACGAGGCATAGGTAAATGTGCATATGATTCTCTTCGACCATTACCTGTACTTTTTTTATTCATAATATGTGCATTCAATTTATCCAGTAAAAAAGATTCTAAAATTCCATCTTTAATTAAAACATTATATTGACCAGGCACTCCTTCATCATCTATATTTATAGAACCTCTTTTATTATACAGTGTTCCATTATCTACAATAGTACATAAAGTAGAAGCAACTCTATGTCCTTTTTTTTTAGAAAATACAGAGGTTTTTTTTCGAATAAAATCTCCTTCTAATCCATGTCCTACTGCCTCATGAAACAAAATTCCTGGCCATCCGGGACCAAGGATCACTGGAAATAAACCAGATGGTGATGATTTTGCAAATAAGGAAATAAGTGCTATACGAACTGCTTCTTTAGTCCAAGTATCTATCAATGTTCCTTTATTAGTTTTTTTTTCAAAAAATTCATTAATTTTAAATCTACCTCCTCCTCCACTAGTTCCTTTTTCTCTACTATTATTGTGCTCTACCGTTACTTGTATAGTAATATGGATTAATGATCGAATATCACTTGATAATGATCTGTTATCAGTAGATCCAATTATAATTTCTTCATATTCACATGTTAATGCAGCATAAACATCAGTAACTCGACTATCTTGTTGTCTAGCTAATTGATCAATATAATTTAAAATATAAATTTTTTTTTCAATATAATCATTATTAATGGGATTAAATTGTGGATATATACTTTTAAAATTTGAATATAATTGTTTTTTTATAATATTATTTTTAGTATTGACAATCATATTACAAACCATATTAGTAAAATAAATTAAATTTTTTAACGTAATAGAGTTAGTATAAGAAAAACTAGTAGAAATATCTTTTACTGCTCGTATTCCAACACCTTCATCATAAAAATAAGATCCTTGTTTAACAATTTTATTATCTAGAATCCATGCTTCTTGTTCTTTTAATTGAAAATATATATCTCCAAAATCAACTTTATTTTCTAACATATTATCTAACAACAAAAAAACATCTTGTTTTTTAAGATTATATTTATTCAATAAAATATTTATCATTATTAGAAATCTCTTAATATTTATATCAATTTAATTTTATAAAAATATTTTGATGACAATCTTTTAAATATATTTATAAGTACATTATTTATATTTTTATTTAAAATATGATAATAATTATTATTATTAATTATTATTAAATGCTATTATATTGTAAATATTATTGTTATTTTTACTAAATTTATATAAAATGAGATTAAATATGAATCAAAAATTAAAAATATTATTAATAAACGGACCTAATTTAAATTTATTAGGAACTCGAGAAACAAAAATATATG
Organism: Buchnera aphidicola (Cinara splendens); assembly: GCF_900698975.1. Lineage (NCBI taxonomy): Bacteria > Pseudomonadati > Pseudomonadota > Gammaproteobacteria > Enterobacterales > Erwiniaceae > Buchnera > Buchnera aphidicola. Next base: position 309,551 of record NZ_LR217722.1, read on the forward strand.
GTTCAGATACATTGCCTGAAATTATAAAAAAAATAAAAAGTACAGCTGATACTTTAAACGTTGAATTATATGATTTTCAATCTAATGCAGAGCACGAAATAGTAGAAAAAATACATGAAAGCAAATTGCTAAAAATACAGTTTATTTTAATTAATCCTGGTGCATTTGCTCATACCAGCATATCTATTCGAGATGCTTTGTTGGCAGTACAAATTCCATTTTTTGAAATTCATATTTCCAATATTTTTTCTAGAGAAAACTTTCGTTCACATTCCTGGATATCAGATATATCACGTGGAATTATATCCGGATTTGGAACTGAAGGATACATATGTGCATTAAATACATCTGTAAACATGTTAATAAACAAGGATGTATAAAAAATAATTATAAATATATAAAATAAAATTTTTCATCTGTTAAATTTTTTATTTTTATAATATAAATTAAGTTTTTTTCTTAACGTTCCGCGATTAATTCCTAAAATTAAAGCGGCTTGTGTTTGATTACCTCGAGTATATTGCATGATATTATCAAACAATGGTTTTTCTATTTCAGATAAAAATCGTTGATATAGATTATTATCATTTTTTTTAATAACTACTGAAAAATAATTTTTTAAGGCAATTGTAATATAATTAATCAAAGGAGTATTAAATACTTCTTTATTAATGATATGTGATACAAAAAAACAACTAGAATTTCTTTTATTATTTAACATATATTTACTTAATTAATTTTATAAAAAATATTCTTAATATGATCAAAAGATCAGGAATATTAACATTAAACTGTTTTATTTAGTAATGAATATATTTTTTTAATACATGAAGTATATCACTGTAAACTATATTGGTATAATTGTATGACTAAATACATATTTATTATACCATATCTTCGTAATATAATAATGTAAGTAGATGCACCATATCTAAAGGAGGACTAATCGTCCAAGTTTTTAATTCATTGGTTATAGGATGTATAAAACTTAACATTCTAGAATGTAGAGATGGTCTAGAAAATTTACACAAAAACCTACATGTTTTCTTAGATAATCCCAGTGAATTATGTTTTATACCTTTAGAATATATACTATCTCCAAATATAGGATGAGCAATGGCAGAAAAATGTACTCTAATCTGATGCGTTCTTCCCGTTTTTATTTGTACACGAACATATGTATAATTTCTGAATCTAGTAATAACTTTATAGTGAGTAATTGCTTTTTTTCCTCCGCTACCAATTGTCATAATGGTTCGACGATGAATATTTCTTTTAATTGGATAATTGATATTTCCGTTTCGTTTAATTCTTCCAATAACAATAGCATCGTATTCTTTAATTATTTTACGGTTTTTAAATAAACTAACTAAATAATTATATGCTAAAATTGTTTTAGCTACAACTAACAAACCTGATGTATTTTTGTCTAATCTATGAACTATACCTGCTCTAGGTAAACTAGAATTACGTTTATAATGAAAAATTAAAGCATTTAACAATGTTCCAGATGTATTTCCGTAGCCTAAATGAACAACAAAATTAGATGGTTTATTTATTATTAATATCTCAGAATCTTCAAAAATAATATCCAATGGTATATTTTCTTTTTTTATTTTAACGAGATTAAATTCATTATTGACACATACAATAATTACATCATTAAAAAAAATTTTTTTTTTGGAGCAGTGACAATCACATCATTTACAGATATACATCCTAATAAAATCCATTTTTTTATACGCGAACGAGATACCGGAAAAAACTTTTGAACTAAAATTTTATCCAATCTATAAGACTGTAATTTTGATACAGTAGATATAAATTTTAATTTTATTGTGTTAAAAGACATATTATACTCATTAAATTTTGTATTTTTAAAAATAAAAAATAACTATTACATTTTAACATAAAAAACATTAAATTTAGATATTTTTATGTTCAAAAGATAATTAAAAAATTACTTTTACACATAAAATTTTATTTTAATAAATTAAAAAAATCAAATATTTTTATTTATATAAGATAACTATATTCTTTATTTTAATAAACACCTGTAGGAAAAAATTATATGAAAACTGATAAAATACGATCTTTATTTTTACAATTTTTTAAAGAAAAAAACCATACTATTATTAAAAGCAGTTCTTTAATACCTAAAAACGATAACACTTTATTGTTTACAAATGCTGGAATGAATCAATTTAAAGAAATATACTTAGGACATAAAAGAAACCAAAAATCATCATATACTAGTGCTCAATATTGTATTCGAACAGGAGGAAAACATAATGATTTCAATAAAGTAGGATATGAACCATACCACCATACATTATTTGAAATGCTGGGAAACTTTAGTTTTGGAGAATATTTTAAAGAAACATCTATTATATATGCGTGGGAATTTTTAACTCATAAAAATTGGTTAAACATATCAAAAAAAAAAATATGGATTACATATTACTACAAAGACATTGAAACAAAAAATATTTGGTTAAATAAAATAAAAATTCAATCTAATCATTTAATCACAATATATGACAAAAATAACATAGAATATCATTCCAATAATTTTTGGAAAATGGGTAATTCAGGTCCATGTGGTCCATGTACTGAAATTTTTTACGATACAAGAAAAAAAAATAAAGAAAAAAAAACAATCAAAAATTACAATGAACTAAAAAAATATTGTGTAGAAATCTGGAATTTAGTTTTCATGCAATTTAATCAAATCAAATCTAAAAAACTAATAAAATTACCTATTCCTTCAGTAGATACAGGTATGGGTTTAGAACGTATATCAGCAGTTTTGCAGAAAGTATCGTCAAGTTATGAAACAGATAATTTTATAAAACTAATACAATCTATCAAAAAAACTATAAAAATTAAATCAAATAACTATATTTCATTGCGAATTATTGCAGATCACATTCGAACAGCAACTTGTCTAATTTCTGAAAATATAATACCTGGAAATGAAGGAAGAAATTATGTATTAAGAAGAATCATTAGAAGAGCATTAAGTCATGGATATTTTATAGGCTTGCATAAACCTTTTTTTTATAAATTATCCGAATTTATAATTACAAATATGACACAAATAAATACAGATTTTAACATTTCTTCTAATATTAGTGTTATAAAAAAAATATTATTGTCTGAAGAAAAACAATTTTCTCAAGTATTGAAAATAGGGATGTACAAATTAAAAAAAGAAATCGTTATCAATCAAACAAAAAGATTGTGTGAAAAAAAAATATTTTATTTATATGAAACATTTGGATTACCTATAGAAATTACAAAAGATATTTGTAAAAAAAAAAAAATATCTATTAATTTTCAAAAATTAAATCAAATTATAGAATTAAATAAACAACAACAAAAAAAAAAAAATATACAAACAAACAAACATAGTTCATGTTTAATACATATTACTGAAACATCTATTTTTGACGGATATCATGAATATATAAAAAAATCTAAAATTACTCAAATTATTTATAAAAATAAATCTGTTTCATTTTTATCTGAAAAATGCGAAGGAATATTAGTATTAAATATAACACCTTTTTATGGTGAATCTAGCGGACAAATAGGAGATTCAGGAAAAATAATCAATAAGAAAGGAACGTTTATAGTTAACAATACACAAAAAAATGGAAATTTTACTGCACACCTAGGATACCTTAAAAAAGGTATTTTACGCGTAGGAGAAAAAATAGTTGCAAAAATAGATACTAAAAAAAGAAAAAGAATACAATCTAATCATTCTGCTTCACACTTATTACATGCTGCATTAATTAAAAAATTTGGATTAAATATAGTTCAAAAAGGATCCTATATAAATAATGAATACTTCCGATTCGATTTTATATATAACGATAATCTTACAGAAAGAGACATTCAAAAATTAGAAATTACAATAAATAAAAAAATTCAAAAAAATATCAAAATACATGCTATTATTACATCATTTTCTCGAGCACAAAAATACAATGCTATATATTTATCATCTAAAGAATATAAAAATACCGTCCGTATGATCTGTATTAACAATTTTTCTATTGAATTATGCAACGGAACTCATCATGAGTCTACTGGAAAAATCGGATGTTTTAAAATTATAAAATATAAAAATATTGGAAATTCAATAAAGCGTATTACTGCAATAACGGGTATACCTGTAATACAGTATATTCAAAAAAAAACAAATAAAGAAAAAAAAATACAATATTTACTAAAAAATAATTCTAATGATATATATAAATCAATAAAAAAATTAGTGAATAAAATTCGTTATATAAAAAAAGAAAAAAAAGACTTAATAAATCAAAATATTTCGCAAATATCTAAAAATTTAATATCAAAAGCATACAATATTAATAATGTATTAATAATAATTTCATATATATCCCATTTAAAATATACAATGCTTAAAAATATATCTGATACTATCAAACAAAAAAAAGAATCCGTTATTATTATACTAATCAATAAAAATACTTCAATAATAAGATTTTTAATTAGTGTTACTGACAATATTATTCAATACATAAATGCAATAGATGTTATGAACATAATGTTTTCTGTATTATCTGGAAAAGGTGGAGGAAAAAAAAATATTGTTAAAGGAAAATTAAAAAATACAAACATTATATCTGAAAAAATAAAAAAAATGAAAAAAAAAATCATAAAATATATACACGAAAATAATATACATAAATAATACTTATGTTATAGAAAAAAAATCTATGAATAATATATATATTATTTTATTTATTTTAATATGTTTAAAAAAACAAAATATATATTTTGTTTCTCAAAAGGAACGAAAGAAATGCTTATTTTAACTCGTCGAATTGGCGAAACGTTAATGATCGGCGATGAAATAACTGTAACAATTTTAGGAATTAAAGGAAATCAAATTCGCGTAGGAATTAATGCTCCTAAAAAAATATCTGTACATAGAGAAGAAATATATAAAAAAATTCAGCTAGAAAAAAATTCGTGTGAAAAAAACAAAAAATAAACACTTACTGTATTTTGTGAATATTCAAAATACAGTAAAAATATTTTTACTTATTAAAAAACAGTTTAATTTTTTAACAAAAATATTACTTTTACAATAAAAATCATCTTATTGAAAAAATTAACAAAAAATAAATATTGAATTTGATAATAAAATTTCATTTGACTTATTTTATAAAAAAAGTAATATAGTCATATATATTTTTTATATATTTAATACATTGGTGAGATGGCCGAGTGGTTTAAGGCGCTCCCCTGCTAAAGGAGTATGTATTAATTTGCATCGAGGGTTCAAATCCCTCTCTCACCACAAGAATATCATATATGCATCCGTAGCTTAGTTGGATAGAGCACTCGGCTACGAACCGAGAGGTTGAAGGTTCAAATCCTTCCGGATGCATGAACAATATTTTTGTATATAAATAATAATTAATTAATACCTTAATTTATGTTTTGTTTTATATAAAATAGGATTTTATATTTTGTATATTCCTAGAATTTATTTTAATAAATCAATAAAAATTGACACAATTATTAAATTAAAAAAAAACATGGTACATTTTTGTATAAATGTAATTAGATTACGTATAGGTGACATAATACATTTATTTAATAACACTAATTATATATTTATCTCCAAAATATTAGACATAAAAAACAAAAATATTTTAATAAAAATTATAAGTACACAACTAGATAATAAAGAATCTCCAATAAAAATTCATTTAGGACAATGTGTATCTAAAAAAATGAATATAACAATTGAAAAATCAGTAGAACTAGGTATTAATACCATTACTCCTATAATATCCAAAAAAAAAAATTCTGAGAAATCAATATCTAAAAAAATATGTCATTGGAAAAAGATAATTATTTCTGCATGTACTCAATCTCTTAGAAATGTTGTACCAAAATTAAACACACCATCTACAATACATCAATGGTGTGATGGCATAACCCCACAATCTACCAAAATTATTTTTGATCCTAAAGCTAAAAATAAAATTTACAGCATCCCTAATCAATACAAAAATATTTTTATATTAATAGGTTCAGAAAAAGGATTTCATGGATATGAAAAAAAATGTGCAAAAGAAAAAAATTTTTTAAAAATATCATTAGGACCTAGAATATTACGAACTGAAACAGCAAGTATTGTAGCAATAACTGCATTACAAATACACTTAGGAGACATATAAAATATATATAAAATATATATACTGTTAATGATTAACACATACAATAATATAATTAAAAATATCTATTTAGAATTTAAAGAAGAATCAATCATTTCGTTCAAAACCAACATTCGAGATTTTATATGTTTAATACAATGAACAGATTTATGTTTTTCTATTTCTAGTTCGTAACAAATATTTAAAGCAGTAATAAAAATTAATTGTTCTATATTAGAAACACCTGTTTTTTCTTTTAAATCTTCCAATCGTTTATTCAAAATATTTGCTAGGTAGTATAAATCTGAAGAATTTTTATCGGGACAATTAACACGTATAAACCGACCAAAAACTTCTATATCAATAGATTTTAATGACATAAATAATTCTCTATGAATAATCAGTTTAAAAAATATATAATATTATCTAATAATCTATTTTAAAATCAAGCATAAATACATACGTATTATAAAGATATTTTATCTATTCTATTAGAATAACTAACTAAAACTAAATCTGCTTTTCTTACACAAAATAATCCTACAGATACAACTCCAGGTATATTATTTATATATTTTTCTAAATAAATAGAGTTGTTTGTACATAAATCATACATATCAATAACATAATTACCATTATCTGTAATAAAATTTTTTCTATATTTAGGTATTCCACCTAATTTTACTACCTCTCTGGATACACTATTTAATGAAATAGGAATTACTTCCACAGGAATAGGAAAATTATCAAATTTTTTTACATATTTTGATTTATCTACTATACACAAAAATTTTTTTGAAACAGAAGCTATAATTTTTTCTCTAGTTAAAGCTCCTCCACCACCTTTTATCATTTCTAAAGAATGATTTATTTGATCTGCACTATCAATATAAATATCAAGTGATGTAAGTGTATTTAAATCAACAATCGGTATATTAAATTGTTTTAGTAAATCTTCTGACATAGAAGAACTGGGTACAACTCCTCGAATATAACTAGAAATGGTTGATAACTCTTTAATAAAAAAATTTATTGTAGATCCTGATCCAATTCCAATGATAGAATTTTTTGGTACATAATTTATTGCAGATATAGCTACAGATTTTTTTAACGTATCAAACATATGTTCTCCATAATACATTAAAAATTATTTATCAAAAATAAAATGTTATAATGTTTTTTTTAGATAAATCAATTATAATCATAATAATAACAAAATTTAATCATTTCATTAATTATTAAAATAATAATACAATGTATATGTACATTTTGATATAAAAATAATCATTAAAAAAGTATTTTCATATAATTATTGTATAAATAATATTTATCTGGGGTACCTGGATTCGAACCAGGGATGCCGGTATCAAAAACCGGTGCCGTAACCTCTTGGCTATACCCCAAAATTCACATTAATAAAAATTTTTAATACTATTATAATTATGCGGAAGGCGAGATTTGAACTCGCAAACTTTTCAGCGCCAGAACCTAAATCTGGTGCGTCTACCATTTTCGCCACTTCCGCTTAATATATATATAATTTTTATGGCTATAACGAGAATCGAACTCGTGACCTCAGCGTTATGAGTGCTGCGCTCTAACCGACTGAGCTACATAGCCGGAATAATAAAAACTAATATTTAAATGTTAATTTTACACAAATAAAATGTTTTTTACAATAAAAATTTATAAAAATTATTTTATAAAAAAATAACTTTTTTTAACAAATATGACGTTTAAAAAAAACATCAAGTAAAATACAATAAAAATCATTATACATAAAATATATATGGAATAGTTTAATAATGAAACATACAAATAACAATAATTTCATTAATAAAATTGTAAAATATTCAATTTTGAAAAATCCTAAAAGAAAAATAAAAACACGATTTCCACCAGAACCTAATGGTTACTTACATATAGGACATGCGAAATCTATATGTTTAAACAATAATATCGCTAATAAATACAATGGTACATGTAATCTTAGATTTGATGATACAAATCCTAGAAAAGAAAATGAAAAATACATTCAAGCAATTAAAAAGGATATAAAATGGTTGGGTTTTGATTGGTATAAAAAAACAACATATACTTCAAATTACTTTAATCAATTATACCAATATGCAATTCAGTTAATAAAAAAAAAAGTAGCATATGTAGACGAATTAAATGTAAAAGATATAAAAAAATATAGAGGAACATTAAAAAAAAATGGAAAAAATAGTCCTTTTCGCAACCGAACTGTTAAACAAAATTTAATGTTATTTAAAAAAATGAAAAACGGAATGTTTCCAGAAGGATCCATGTGCTTACGAGCAAAAATAGATATGAAATCATCATATATTATATTACGTGATCCTGTTCTGTATAGAATCATTTTTTCTAAACATCATCAAACAGAAAAAAAATGGTGTATTTATCCCATGTATGATTTTGCACACTGTATTGCAGATGCTTTAGAAGGAATTACACACTCTTTATGTACATTGGAATTTTTAGATAATCGTCAATTATATATATGGATACTAGAAAAATTAAATTTTAATAAAATACCTCCAAGACAATATGAATTTTCTAAATTAAATTTAGAATATACAATTTTATCTAAAAGAAAAATACAAAAATTAATAGATCTTAAACTAGTAAGCGGATGGAAAGATCCAAGACTAAGTACACTATCGGGTTTACGAAAAAGAGGATATACTAACAATTCTATTAAAACATTTTGTCAGAAAGTAGGGGTTACCAGACAACAAAGTCTAACAGAATTATCTCTATTAGAATCGTGTATACGAAAAGATCTTAATTATTCTTCTCCTAGAAGGATGGCTGTTATTAACCCTATTAAATTAATTATAACAAATATTGATCATAATTATACAGAATACTTAGACGTTCCAAATCATCCTCATAGAAAAGACATGGGTTACAGAAAAATTTTATTTTCCAGAGAAATATATATTGAAAAAGAAGATTTTCGTAAAAGACCTGTTACAGGCTACAAAGGATTAGTGTTAGGACAAAAAATTCGATTAAAATATGCATACACTATACGGGCAAATCAAATTATAAAAAATAAAAACAATGATATTTTATGCATTTTATGTACTTATTACTTAAATAAAAAAAAAAAAAATATTTCATTAGAAAAAAAATATAATATAATTCACTGGGTATCTAAGAAAAATTCTACTAAAACTCAATTCAAATTATTTGATGTATTATTTACATCTAAAAATCCAGAAAAAGAAAAAAACATTATTCAATTGTATAATCCTAATTCATGTATAATTAAACTAGGATATACTGAATCTATAATGGATAATGAAAACATTCAACATGCTTACCAATTTGAAAGAATAGGATATTTTTTAAAATTAAAAAAAAAAAATAAATGTAATATTTTAGTATTTAATAGAATTGTATCGTTAAAAAATAAATATAAAAAACTAATACATTAAATTTTATTTGTTTAAATTTATTAAATATTTATTTATATTTTATAAAATTTATAATACTAAAATATTAATTCATGTAATAAGAATCATTTGTTTTTCTTATAAAATTAACAATAAAAAATATATATCAATATTAATAATTAACTTATCACTAATATTGATATAAATAAAAATACTATTTTTTAAAATAATATATGTAACTATTATATATTATATAAACATAAAAATTTTAGAATCAAATCATAATAACTGTCTAATAGTTTTATTTATATATAAAAGTATTGATAAAATAATAATTAATTTTATATTTTTATAAAAAATTTACGCATATGGAATAATAAAATGTCAAAAATAAAAAAAATATTTGCTCGCGAAATATTAGATTCACGCGGACATCCAACTATTGAAACTGAAGTGCATTTAACTAGCGGACATATTGGATTAGCTTCTGCTCCCTCCGGAGCATCTACTGGTTCTAAAGAAGCTTTAGAATTAAGAGACGGAGATTTGAAACGTTTTTTTGGTAAGGGAGTGCAAAAAGCAATACAGTGTGTGAATACAGAAATAAGAAGAAGTTTGTTAGGTAAAGAGGCTGAGGAACAAAAAAAAATAGATAATTATCTAATACATTTAGACGGTACGCCTAACAAGTCAAAATTTGGTGCAAATGCAATTTTATCAGTATCATTAGCACTCGCAAAATCTGTTGCTGCAGAAAATAGAATGCCATTTTATTCTTATATTGCTGAAATTAATAAATCAAAAAATAAATTTTCCTTACCTCTTCCTATGATCAATATCATTAATGGAGGTATGCATGCCAACAACAATATTGATCTTCAAGAATTTATGATACAACCAATAGGAGCTGTTAATATTAAACAAGCTATTCGTATAGGATCCGAAGTATTTCATAAATTAGGTATGATATTAAAAAATAAAGGATATACAACTTGCGTGGGAGATGAAGGAGGTTATGCTCCTAATTTACAGTCTAATGAAGAAGCATTATCTATGATGAGTTTAGCTGTAGAAAAAGCAAATTACAAATTAGGAGAAGATGTAGTTTTTGCTATAGATTGTGCTGCATCAGAACTGTTTGATAAAAAAACACAAAAATACAAGTTAAAAAATGAAAAAAAAACATTTAATTCACAAGAATTTACTCATTACCTTCAAAAATTAACTAAAAAGTATCCTATTTTATCAATAGAAGATGGGTTACATGAAAATGATTGGAAAGGTTTTATACATCAAACAAAAGTTTTAGGAAAAACTATACAACTAGTAGGAGACGATTTATTTGTTACAAATAAAAAAATTTTAAGTTATGGAATAAAAAATAAAGCTGCAAACGCAATTTTAGTCAAATTAAATCAAATAGGAACCTTAACAGAAACTTTAGAAACTATTCGTTTAGCTAAAAAAAATAAATACTCCGTTATTATATCTCATCGATCTGGAGAAACAGAAGATACCAGTATTGCTGATTTATCTGTCGGTACATCTGCAGGACAAATAAAAACAGGTTCCATGTGTAGATCGGATAGAACAGCAAAATATAATAGATTAATCAGAATAGAAGAGTTTATGGAACTTGATAGTAAACTACCGAAAGAAAAATTGAACATATTCAATCCATATAACTAAAATTATATATAATCTAGAATATACAATATATATTGTTGTTTATAAAATAGGGGTGTAACCCCTATTAACAATAGATATTAATATGTATAAAAATATATATAATATTTTAAAAATACAATTTATATATTTATATACCGCAATATTATAATATAATATAACTAAATTATTTTTATTTTATATTTTATATACAAATAAATCATTAATTAAGTTAATAAAAAAAGTACTCTACTGCACGGTTTTTTACAAAAAAATAGTTTTCAAAAACATAATAAAAATTTACACAAAAAAAATTATAAATTTTATTATTTTAATAATAAAAAATAATCATTATTTTTAAAAAAAATTCTAGTATTATATATTTCAATATTCTTAATTAATGATTTGTATAACTATAAGTACAGCAAAAAAATGACAAAAAAAATAACTATATTAATTGATGGAAACTATTGTTTATATCAAACATATTTTTCTTATTTAAAATTAAAAAATAAAAATGGAGATTCAACTGGAATATTGTATGGATGTATTAAAATATTTAATAAATTAATAGAAACATTTAATCCCAAAAACATCGTAATCATTTTTGATACTCCAAAAACAACATTTCGACATCAATTATACAATAAATATAAAACACACAGAAAACCAATGCCTAGTAACTTAAAAAAACAAATAAGACCTCTAAAAAAAATCATTCAATCTCTAGGGATTCCAGTGATCAATATAAAAAATGTTGAAGCTGATGATATTATTGGTAGTTTATCTAAGAAATTTACAAAAAAAAAATATTATGTGTTTATATACAGTGCAGATAAAGATTTAACACAGTTAGTAAATAAAAAAGTATCTATTATCCCAGGAAATTTTATTACAGAAGTATTAAATGAAAAGCATGTATACAAAAAATATGGGGTACATGCAAAATACATAGCAGATTTTTTAGGATTAACAGGTGATTCTTCTGATAATATTCCCGGCGTTCCCGGCATAGGAAAAAAAACAGCTGCTGTACTTTTAAAAAATTTTTCCTCTATATCAGATATATATAAAAATATAAACTATGTTGCTTATCTACCAATAAGAAACATAAAAAATATTACAAGCAGTTTAAAAAAAAACAAAAAAAAAGCTTTTCTATCGTACCGTCTTACTAAAATAGATCAAAATATTTATATAAAAAATATATCATCATATTTAAAAAAAAATAACACAGATATACCTTTATTATTAAAATATTTTAAATATTATCAATTAAATAAGTACATTAAACAAATATATGAAAACCAATTTCCTATTCTTGATAAATATCACAAAAAAAAAAACAAAAATATACAAATTAAAATAGTAAATACTGATGTTATATCAAAAATGATAAATATCATTATTCAAAAAAAAATATTTTCTATTGCAATAGATTTTTACATAAATAAAGAAAAAAAATTTTTTTTTTATATCTCCATATCAGTTACTAACTATACAACATGGTGGTATATTCATGATCAAAAAAAAAACAATAAATACATATTAACTCCAAATATAATTTTAAAAAAACTAAAGTTCATTCTAGAAAACGAAAATTATCATAAAATTGGTACTAATTTAAAAAAAATTTTTCATATTTTGAAAAAATTTGATATTACATTAACAGGAATATATTTTGATACATCAATTGCATTATATTATTATCAGTTAAGTAATAATATAAAAAAATGTAAAAAAAAAACCTTAAAAAAATACATAAACAAGAAAAAATTTTTTGATTCAAAAAAAATAATTTTTAACGTTATTCAAAAATCTTTAAATCCAATAAAAAAATATTTTCAGAATATAAAATATTTAATTATAAACTCTAAAAAACCATTTAAATCTATTGACATACCTTTAATACAAGTATTATCTAATATGGAATATACTGGTGTATTAATAAAAAAAAAAATATTAGAAAAACAAAAAAAAAAAATCAATAATACATCATTAAAACTTGAAAAAAAAATATATTATATAACTCAAGAAAAATTCAATATTAATTCTCCTAAACAATTACAAAAAATTTTATTTAAAAAATATAATTTTCCATACTTTAAAAAAACAAAAAATGGTAATATTTCTACTGATGAAACAGTTCTCACGGAACTATCTAAAATTCATAAATTACCCAAAATTATCCTACAATATAGAATATTGAAAAAATTAAAAAATACTTATTTAAAAAAATTAATTCAATCAATAAATACAAAAACAAAAAGAATTCATACCACATATCATCAGAACTCAACATCAACTGGTCGATTATCTTCTAGTGATCCTAATTTACAAAACATTCCAATTAAAACCAAAATAGGAAGAAAACTTCGAATAGCATTTGTTGCAAAAAAAAAATGGTTATTATTAACAGCAGATTATTCTCATATTGAATTAAGAATCATGGCACATTATTCAAATGATAAAAATATGATAAAAGATTTATCATATACTCAAGATATACATTATAATTCTGCTAAACATATATTTAATATTAATGACAATAAAATAAAATCTTATCATAGAAATACTGCTAAAATTGTAAATTTTTCAATATTATATGGAATTAGTTCTTTTGGACTATCTCGTAAATTAAATATTCCTATTTATGAAGCTAGAGAGTATATAAAAAACTATTTTTTAACATATAAAACAATTAAAGAATATATCAAATATACATATAATTTTGCTAAAAAAAAAAAGTATGTAAAAACATTATTTGGAAGAAAAATATATATTCCTAATATTAATTCAAAAAATAAAAAATTAAAAAATAACGCAAAACGTTTTTGTATCAATGTAATTATACAAAATACTGCTTCAGATATAATTAAAACTTCTATGATTAAATTACAACATATATTTCAAAAAAAATATCCAAATGATGTCAAAATAATTATGCAAATACATGATGAATTAATATTTGAAATAAAAGAAGAAAAAATATCTAAATTTAGTTATTTAATTAAATATCACATGGAAAATAGTACAAAATTAATAGTTCCATTATATGTATCTATTAAAATAGGAAAAAATTGGAAAGAAATGAAATCTTATATATTATCTGTTCCTAAATAAATTGTACCATAAAGATAAATGATGTCGAACAACTAAAATATCTAATTTATTAAATTTAGAAAAACCTAAAACAGTAATGTCCATATTTAAAATAGATATTTTTTTACGAATTTGTGAAATTTGTACTGTTTTTTTTTGTTTAGAAACTTTATCAGTTTTAGTTAAAATAAATAAAATTGAAATTAATCTTTTCTGCAAAATTTTTAAAATTTTCAAATCCAATAATTTTAAGGAATAACGAATATCGGATAAAATTATAACACCACGTAAACATAATCTATTACGTAAATAAAATAATAGACTTTTACTGAGTAATTTTTTAGTTAATAAATTAATTGTAGAATATCCATATCCTGGAAAATCTATTATTCTAAAACTTGATGTAATATTAAAAACATTTATAGTTTTAGTTCTACCTGGCAATTTACTTACTCTAGCTAATTTTTTATTATTAGTTAATACATTTAATAAACTAGATTTTCCAGAATTAGAATAACCTAAAACTGCAATTTCTATTCCAGAAAAATCTTCTAATTCACAAGTATTAATAATGCTTTTTAAAAAAGATGTTTTATCAAATTTCATATTATACACGATAAACAGTATCCTTATTGATATACCATAACCAAGATGTAAATAATTAATTTAAAAATAATAATTCATACATTAGAAAAATATTGTAAAATAAAAATATAATTATACACTATAAACATTAAAATTAAGAATATATCATCATATGTATTTAACATAGTATATAAATACTACTGTTTTGTTAAAAAAAATATTTTGTATTAAATATCTATAAATAATATCATGTTATTATTTTAAATAAAACAAAGTCATATAAATAATAATTTTAAAAATTACATTAATAATAAAAAACAATATTTTTTCTTCCATACCGAACTTTAACTTACATATTCGTTTAATAATTAACAAAAAATTGGTATCTATATGAATAAAATGATCAGAAATATTGCTATTATTGCTCACGTTGATCATGGAAAAACAACACTACTAGATCAATTATTACAGCAATCAGGTACATTTCAACAGCATGAAGAAAAAATTGATAGAATAATGGATTCCAACGAATTGGAAAAAGAAAGAGGTATAACGATATTATCTAAGCATACGTCAGTAACGTGGAAAAATTATCATATAAATATTATCGATACTCCGGGACATGCTGACTTTGGAGGAGAAGTAGAAAGAATTTTATCTATGGTAGATTCTGTTTTACTAGTTGTAGATGCTTTTGAAGGACCTATGCCTCAAACACGTTATGTAACTAAAAAATCATTTTTATATAACATAAAACCAATAGTAGTAATTAATAAAATGGATAGACCAACTATTCGACCAGATTGGGTAATTAATCAAATATTTGATTTATTTGTTAACTTATCCGCTAGTGATGAACAATTAGATTTTCCTATAATATATACTTCGGCATTATTAGGTCAATCGGGATATGATCCTGATAATATACAAAATAATATGGTCCCTTTATTAAATTCTATTATAGAATACACTCCAATACCCAACATATCAAAAAAAAAATTTTTTCAAATGCAACTTTCACAATTAGATTTCAATAATTATTTTGGAATGATCGGAATCGGAAAAATACAACAAGGAAAGTTAAGAAGTAATCAAATGGTTTCAGTATTGAGAAATAAAAAAAAAATTTATACAGGAAAAATTCAAAATATATTAAAATTCTACGGATTAAAAAAAAAAAAAATAGATATAGCATATGCTGGTGATATTATTGCAGTTACAGGACTTAACAACATTGAAATATCAGATACTATTTGTGATCCAGATTTTTTGTATCCTTTACCTAACTTAAAAATTGATGAACCTACTGTAAAAATGTTATTTTGTGTTAATCAATCACCTTTTTGTGGTAGAGAAGGAAAATACATAACATCTCGTCAAATCTTAGAGCGATTAAAAAAAGAAACTATTCGTAATATTTCTTTAACCGTAGAAGAAACTAAAAATTCAAACATTTTTTCTGTTTCTGGAAGAGGAGAATTACATTTATCTATTTTGTTAGAACAACTACGTAGAGAAAATTTTGAAATAGAGGTATCTAGACCTACAGTAATTTTTAAAAACAAAAACAATGTATTAACTGAACCATTCGAAATAACATTTTTAGATATTGAAAAAAAACATCAAGGACCGTTAATACAAAAATTAGGTGAATTAAGAGGTGAAATACAGAATATAGTGACCAGTGAGTACGGCAGAATTCAAATTGAATGTATTTTATCTAGTAGATCTTTAATTGGATTTAGATCCGAATTTATGAATCTTACATCAGGAAGTGGTACTTTTTTTTCATCTATTAATCATTATGGACCATTACAACAAAAAAAATTTGGACAAAGAAAAAATGGAGTTCTTATTTCTAAAAAAACTGGAACTGCTGTATCTTTTTCTATTTATAATCTTCAAAATAGAGGTAAAATGTTTATTCATCACGGAGAAGAGGTGTATGAAGGACAAATTGTAGGAATACATAACCGATCTAATGATTTAACTGTGAATTGCTTGACAGGAAAAAAATTAACAAATATGCGCGCTTCTGGAACTGATGAAGCTATAAATTTAACTAAACCAATTAATATTACCTTAGAATATGCTTTAAATTTCGTGAATGACGATGAACTAATAGAAGTAACTCCTCGTTCAATACGATTAAGAAAATTATTACTGAAAGAAAGTGATAGGAAAAAAAACAACAAAAATAATACTCGTGATTATTAATCATTAGTAAAAAATACATGATATACAATTCATATTGTTAACGATTACTAAAAAGAATCTTTATATCCTAAAAAGATTCTTTTTATAAAAAATACTATGAAATATAAATAAAAAATTTTTTAGATTATATAAATTTAAAAGTTTTACTAAAAATAACAATTTTAATTACATGTAATTTAATTAAATAAAATATTATATAAAAATGTATTAAGTATAAATTTAATCTCAATATTTATCTAAAATTCGTTTTTATAATTTTTATATAAATTATCCAAATACTACTTTTTTAATGCTTTATTTTTAATTAATTTCTGTTTTAAAATTATTATAGAAATTTACTATCTAGTAAACACAAAAAAATCAACAGATGGATTTGACTTTATAAAAAAAATATTTTTTTTTTTTAAAAAAATTTTTTTTATGCGAATTTGTAATAATAATTTTTTAGGATATATATATACCCACGATAAAACTACACCAACATGAAACTTATAACCTGATTTATCATCTAAATATTCAACAGATTCAAAAATATCAGGATGACAGGAATAATTATTACCTATTAATGAACAAACTGTAAATTTGTTAATCTTTTTATTTTCATATTTACACAATACTTCTTGTCCATAATAACAACCTTTATTAAAATCAATAGCATTCCATTTTTTTAAACCTAAAGACTGTAATATAAAAAAACCAGATATTTTTTTATCAATTATAGGAAAACATGCTTCAATATCTAACGCTAACCATTGCATACTAATACTCAATAAAATTTTATGCTTTATGCATTTTAAAAAATTTTCTACTTTATTTTCATGTACTAAAATCAAATATCTGTTAACAGGTTGATTGATTTTTAAAAAAACTAAACCATCTTGTACAATTACCGAAGTATATTGATTGAACCTAATGGAAAAAATATCCTTTAATATAAAATCTGATTTACTTCCGCATAAACCAAATAAACGAAAACTATTATCTTCAAAAATATCTACTTTAGAAAATAAAGAATATTTTTTTAATTCATATAAATGTTTCTTACAAATTGAAGATCGTACAATATATAAGTAACAATCATAATATTTAAATATAAAAAATGAAGTCCATACTTTTCCATTAATGTTACAATGAGTTCCAATTTTATAGTTATAATTATCAATTGAATTTATATCTATTGTAAATTGATTATTTAAATATTTTTTTTTATCTAATCCTAGAACACGAACTATAGACCAATCGTTTAATTGCATGTATATATTAGATAAATTATTACTCAGATAAACACTTGAATTATTTTGCATAAATTACTCTCTAAGAAAGCTTTTTTTTTAGATGTTTTTTATAGTATAGTCATATGATATGATACAATAAATTAATGTTTATATAAAAATTATTATATAATAATAATCATATAAAATATGTGATATATCAATTGATATAATAAATTAAAAAAATAAAAATTATACGTATTTTAAAAAAAATAACTAAAACTTTTAAAAAATAAAATGAAAAAAACATTAAATTTATCCACTTTAATTAAAAAAATACAACTATTTAAAAAAAAAATAATATTATTAAAGAGGAATCTTTGACTATGATAACAATACAAAAAAAATCCAGTCTATTAATTCTAAATTAAAAAATTTAAAATTTTATAAAAATTCTAAATTAATATCACATTTATATAAAAAAAAAAATATTTTATCTAAAAATAAAAATGACATTGTACGAATTACTAATATAGTACAAGATATAGAGTGTTGGATAAAAATATTTATACAAGAACCCGATAAAATTATTAAAAAAGAAATAAACATACAATATAAAAAATTAAAAAAAAAATTAAAAAAACTAGAAATATACATCATGTTTTACCATAAACACGATCATAATAATTGTTATATAGATATACAATCAGGATCAGGAGGAATTGAATCACAAGATTGGACAAAAATGTTATTAAAAATGTATCTAAAATATTCATTTAATAAAAAATTCAAAAGTAAAATTATATCCCAATCAATAGGAGAAAATGGTGGTATAAAATCTATTACATTAAAAATAAAAGGTGAATATGCATTTGGTTGGTTTAGAACTGAAACAGGTATACATAGATTAGTACGAAAAAGCCCTTTTGACATAAATAACAAAAGACATACTTCATTTAGTTCTGTATTTGTATATCCTGAATTAAAAAATAATATTAATATAGATATTCAACCCAAAAATCTGAGAATAGATGTTTACCGATCTTCGGGAGCTGGAGGACAACACGTCAATAAAACAGAATCTGCTGTACGCATTACACATATACCAACAGGTATTGTAACACAGTGTCAAAATGAAAGATCTCAGCATAAAAATAAACATGCTGCTCTAAAACAATTAACATCTAAACTATATCGAATAGAAACAGAAAAAAAAAAAACAGAAAAAAAAAACACAAATACAAAAAAACCTAGTATTCGATGGGGAAACCAAATTCGTTCATATATATTAGATGATTCTAGAATAAAAGATATCCGAACTAACATAGAAAGAAATGATGTATATCAAATCTTAAATGGTGATTTACATCAATTTATTAAAACTAGTTTAAAAATGGGATTATAAAAATAAAATATGTCAAAAAAAATTCAAGAAAAAAAAAAAAAGAAATCATCAAAAAATGAAGTTAATACAAGAAAAAAAAAATTATTTCAATTACGTCAATTAGGTTTTGATTTTCCTAATACTTTTAGTTGCACAAATAGTATCAAAGATATTTTAAATATATATCAAAAAAGCACAAAAGATGATTTAAATAAATTATGTTATATAGTTAAAATTGCTGGAAGAATTATAAAAAAAAGAATTTTAGGAAAAGCTGCATTTTTAGTAATATACGGTAATCATCATACAATTCAAATATATATAAAAAGTAATTTATTTGCAGAAGATTACTATAAAAATCATATTCTAGAATTAGATTTAGGAGATATAATCGGAGTAAAAGGAAAAATATTTAAAACTAATACATCAGAACTATCTATTTATTGTAAAACAATATATTTACTAACAAAATCTTTAAGACCATTACCAGATAAATACCAGGGATTGAAAAAAAAAGAATTAAAATATAGAAAAAGATACTTAGATCTTATATCTAATATTCAGACTACGAGAATTTTTACAAAAAGATCTTCTATTATTTTAAATATTCGTAAGTTTATGATACAAGAAAATTTTTTAGAAGTTGAAACACCCATGATGCATCCTATTCCTGGAGGAGCTAACGCAAAACCATTTGTTACTTACCATAATTCCTTAAACAAAAAAATGTATTTACGAGTCTCTCCTGAATTATATTTGAAAAGACTAATTATCGGTGGTTTTAATAAAATTTTTGAAATAAATAGAAATTTTAGAAATGAAGGATTATCAACACAACATAGTCCAGAATTTACTATGATGGAAGTTTATTCATCATATACTCAATATACTGACATGATGTCTTTTTTAGAAAAACTATGTATTTTTTTAGTAAAAAAAATTTTTCATTCATATATTTTTACATACGGTAAATACCAGTTAAATTTTGAAAAACCAATTAAAAAAATGACTATGATACAAGCAATATTAAAATTCAACAAAAAAATTAAAGAATCTGATTTAAAAACACTAAAAAAAGCTAAAAAGATAGCAAAAAAAATACACTTAAATATAAAAACATGCACTTCATTGGGGGAAATAATTTATTTAATTTTTGAAAAAAAGATAGAAAAAAAAATAATTACGCCAACGTTTATTACTGAATATCCCTTGGAAATTTCTCCTTTAGCTAAAACTAACAGTATAAATAAAAATATTACAGATAGATTTGAATTTTTCATAGCAGGTTATGAAATAGCTAACGGTTTTTCTGAATTAAATGATCCAGAAGAACAAAAAAGACGTTTTAAATTACAAAAATCACAAAAAAAAAATGTAGAATTTTTAAAAAATTTTTATTATGACCAAGACTATATTACTGCTTTAGAACACGGATTACCGCCTACATCCGGTTTAGGAATTGGTATTGATAGATTAATCATGATTTTAACTAATCAAAAAAATATCAAAGATGTTATACTGTTTCCGATTTTAAAGAATAAAATATATTAATAACTAAAATGATTAACTTTAATAAAATTAATCAAATATATAAAAAAATTGTTTCAATTAAAATAATAAACAATATTTAATATATATTAAATATAAATATTATTAATACATAAAAAATCATTAGTATTTATTCAAATAACATCTGTGGAGAAAAAATGCAAGATACATTAAATATTTCAAATAAAGTACTAACAAGAAAAAACCTTATTTATTTAATAAAAAAATACAAAACACCATTATGGGTATACAATGCAGATATTATTATTAAACAAATAAAAAAATTAAAAAAATTTGATATTATTCGTTTTGCACAAAAATCTTGTTCTAATATACATATTTTAAAAATAATGAAAGATAATAACATAAAAATAGATGCAGTTTCACTGGGAGAAATAAAAAGAGCGCTTATTGCAGGATTTAAACCACACAACAATGACATTGTATTTACATCAGATATTTTAGAAGAGAATGTACTAAAAGAAGTAGTTCAAAAAAACATTCCGGTTAATGCTGGATCTATTGAAATGTTACATCAGTTAGGGAAAATATCTCCTAGACATCCTGTATGGATTAGAATTAATCCTAAATTTGGTGGAGGACATCATATTAAAACAAACACAGGAGGAGATCAAAGCAAACACGGAATCTGGAATTCTATGCACGCTATATCAATAATTGAAAAATATAATTTAAATCTTATTGGGTTGCACATACACATAGGATCAGGAGTAAACACAAAAAACTTATATCAAGTATGTAAATCTATGAAAAATCACGCTATTCAATTAAATAAAAAAATACAATTCATATCTGCTGGAGGGGGATTAAATATACCATATAAACCAACGGACAAAGAAATTAACATCAATGAATATTTTCAAAAATGGAATAATGTAAAAAAAAAACTTATTTCTACTTTAAATTGCCCTATTAAACTAGAAATTGAACCAGGTCGTTTTTTAGTGGGTCAATCTGGAATATTAATAGCACAAGTATATTCCGTAAAAAAAACTCAAAAAAATATTTTTGTACTAATTAATGCAGGATTTAATGATTTAATGAGGCCTGTTTTGTACGGTAGTTATCATGAAATAACAGTGTTACATAAAAATATTAAAGATATTCAAAAAATACCCCTTATTCGAGGTATAATAGCTGGACCTCTATGTGAATCCGGAGATATCTTTACAGTACAAGATACAGGAATTATACTACCTCGAAATATTCCTTCAGTAGAGCCTGGAGATTATATAATTATCCACAATACTGGTGCTTACGGATCATCTATGTCATCTAACTACAATAGTCGACCTTTTATTCCAGAAATATTATATGAAAAAAAAGTTTTTAAATTAATAAGAAGGCGTCAAACCATAAAAGAAATGCTATCATTAGAATTATCTCTATAAAAATCATATAATGATATATATCATCCTGTTACAATATATGATATCTTATAGATCATAATAAATGATTATGCATTATAACTAAAAAAATTTATATAATAACATCATCAATACTTATTCTGTGTTTAAAATGAATTATGAACAAAAAAATAAATAAAAAAAAAATATATATTAAAACATGGGGTTGTCAAATGAATGAGCATGACTCCTCTATAATTGAAAACATACTAATAAAAACAAAAAATTATGTTGTTACTAAAAATCCAGAAAAATCAGATATTTTAATTTTAAATACCTGTTCAATCAGAGAAAAAGCTCAAGAAAAATTATTTCACCAATTAGGTCGTTGGAAAAAATTTAAAGAAAAAAAACCTAATATACGTATCGCTGTAGGTGGATGCGTCGCTACTCAAGAAGGAAAAAAAATTCACAAACGAGCTAAATTTGTTAATATTATTTTCGGACCTCAAACACTACATAAGCTACCTGAGTTAATACATCAATCTTATTACACTGAAAATCTAGTGATTGATGTTACCACATCATCTTTAAAAAAATTTAAAAATTCAGTTAATACGCACATTACTCAAAAATTCACTTCATTTGTTACTATTATGGAAGGATGCAATAAATATTGTTCCTTTTGTATTGTACCTTATTCTAGAGGAAAAGAAATCAGTAGACCACGTAAACATGTGTTATCTGAAATAAAAAAACTTTCTAATTTAGGCGTACGAGAAGTTATTTTATTAGGACAAAATGTAAACGCATATAAAATATATAATTCTATTAATAAAAAAAAATATAATTTTTCAGATTTATTGTATGAAATCTCAAAAATTCCAAAAATAAACAGAATTAGATATATAACCAGTCATCCTATGGAATTTAGTAATGATATTATACAAGCCTATAAATATATTCCTCAATTAACAAATTTTTTACACTTACCTGTACAAAGTGGATCTAATAAAATATTAAGATTAATGAAAAGAGGTTATACTATAGAAGAGTATGAAGATTTAATTAATAAATTAAAATTTATTCGACCAAATATAAGTATTAGTTCTGATTTTATTGTAGGTTTTCCAGGAGAAACGCATCAGGATTTTAAAAAAACATTACAGTTTATTTCAAAAATCAATTTTGATACAAGTTATAGTTTTATTTATTCTCCTAGACCAGGTACCAGAGCTGCAAAATTAACTGATAACACTACTATTGAAGAAAAAAAAAATCGATTATACTTATTGCAAAAAAAAATAATTCAACAATCGTTTCAGTGGAGAAGAAGAATGTTAGGTACTATTCAATTAGTACTAGTAGAAGGTTCTGCTAAAAATAACCCGAAAGAGTTATATGGAAGAACAGAAAACAATAGAATTATTTATTTCACTGGGAAATCAGAACTAATCGGACAATTTATACAATTAAAAGTCATAAATATCAATTATAATACATATTTAAAAGGAACAATTATTTAAAGAAATAAAACATTTTTTTAATATTTATAATAATTATATTGGTAAAATACTATGAACATATATATACAAATTGCATGTAAAAAAAAATTTTTTTTCCCAAAAAAAAATTTTTTTTATCATGTTTAAAAAAAATTTTTAAAAAAAAGAAAGTAGAAATTACTATTAGATTAGTAGATCTTATAGAAATCCAATCACTTAATAAAAAATATCGAAATAAAAATATACCCACAAATGTATTATCATTTCCAGCTACTAATAGTATATATATAAAACATAAATTTCAACATTATATAGGCGATATAATACTCTGCGCTCATTACATTAACAAAGAATCCTTATTATTACAGAAAAACATATTGGAACATTGGGCGCATATGATAATTCATTCTACACTACATTTGTTGCATTATACTCATAATACTACTCAATCTGCAAAACAAATGCAAACTGCAGAAAATACAATCATGAAAAAATTAGGTTTTCTTAATCCATATAACTTATACTAAAAATTTAAAATAAATAATAAAATTAAAAAAAAAAATCATTTTATATATAAAAAAAAGACCATAAAGTTTATAAAATTAATGATGTTATAAATAAAATTTTTTAAAATTATAAGCTATAATATATAGTATCTATAATTTTTAGCTACAATATAAAAACAAATTTCATAAAAAATAAATTCTTTATTTTAATAAAAATTTTTCAAATAGTTATATGTTGTAAATATAAAAGATATAAATATTTTTAAAAATTTTATAGTAAAAATTTTTTCAATAAATTAATATAAACTTTTATCTATAGGAAAGTTATGGAAGAAAATCAATATACTCCGAAAGAGATAGAATTAATAGTACAAAAACATTGGATGAAAAATAAAACATTTTCTGTAAAAGAGGACGAGAAAAAAGAAAAATTCTATTGTTTACCTATGATGCCTTATCCATCTGGAAAATTACACATGGGTCATGTTCGTAATTATACAATTAGTGATGTAATAGCACGTTATCAGAGAATGCTTGGAAAAAATGTATTACAACCAATTGGCTGGGATGCTTTTGGTCTTCCCGCAGAAGAAACAGCTATAAAACATAAAATTTCACCACACAAATGGACTCGTCAAAACATATCCATTATGAAACAACAATTAAAATCCTTAGGATTCAGTTATGATTGGAATAGAGAATTAACTACTTGCAAACCAGAATACTATCGATGGGAACAATCATTTTTTATAAAGTTATTTCATAAAAATCTTGTATATAAGAAAAAAACTATAGTAAATTGGTGTCCTGTTGATAAAACAGTTCTTGCTAATGAACAATCTCAAAATAGTAAGTGCTGGAGATGCGGATCTACTGTTATATTAAAAAAAATATCACAATGGTTTATAAAAATTACTGCATATGCTAATGAATTATTAAAAGATTTAAAATTATTACGAAAATGGCCCAAAGAAGTTATTACTATGCAAAAAAATTGGATTGGAAAATCAAAAGGTATAAAGATAAAATGTAAAATACATCATTTGGATTATTTTTTAAAAATATATACAACAAGACTAGAAACTATAATGGGTGTAACATTTTTTGCAATATCTGTATATCATCCAATAATTTCTAGTATTCTTAAAAAAAATGCTATAATTAAAAAATCATTAGAAAATAATTCTAAAATATACAATGAATATCAAAAAAATGACAATCTAATAGGTATTAATACAAATTTACTAGTATTACATCCTATTACTAAAGAAAAATTACCTTTATGGATAACAAATTATGTCAAACATGATTATGCTACTGGTGCCATTATGGCTGTACCCAGTAATAGTAAAATAGACTATTCTTTTGCAAAATTATATAATATTCCTATTAAATTAATATTTTCAACAAATATTAACCATCATAAACAAGAAAATAAAATTTTAATAAATTCCTATCCATTTAACAATTTAACTATAAAAAAAGCTCGACAAACTTTTTCAAATATTCTAATTGATAAAAAAATAGCAAAAAAATGTATATATTATAAAATAAAAGATTGGTGTATTTCTCGACAAAGATATTGGGGCGCTCCTATTCCTATGTATACAAACAAAAAAAATCAAATACTACCAATTCCAGAACAAAAATTACCAGTAAATTTACCCAACTATATACATAATAAAAAATATACAAAATCATTAAAAGCATATACTAGTTGGCTAAATACTAAAATATATGGAGAAAATGTAATTAGAGAAAGCGATACATTTGATACTTTTATGGAATCTTCTTGGTATTATGCAAGATACACAAATCCTAATTTTAATAAAGATATTTTAGATATTAAATCGGCAAAATACTGGTTACCTGTAGATCGATATATAGGAGGCATTGAACACGCAGTTATGCATTTAATATACTTTCGATTTTATCATAAACTATTACGTGATTTTGGATATGTTAATTCTCAAGAACCTGTAAAACAATTAATCTGCCAAGGAATGGTTATGGCGGAATCATTTTATGTACGCAATAGTGATGGAAATAAAAAATGGTTATCACCAAATCATTTGAATATTATTCGTAATAAAAAGGGAGATATTGTCAGTGTTTCTCAAAAAAATGTATCAAGTAATACCGTTTATGCTGGAAAAATGAAGATGTCAAAATCAAAGAATAATGGAATAGAACCTGACTATATTATTAATCAA
This sequence comes from Buchnera aphidicola (Cinara splendens), assembly GCF_900698975.1. Taxonomy (NCBI): domain Bacteria; kingdom Pseudomonadati; phylum Pseudomonadota; class Gammaproteobacteria; order Enterobacterales; family Erwiniaceae; genus Buchnera; species Buchnera aphidicola. The sequence goes on from NZ_LR217722.1 coordinate 336,482, forward strand.
TATGGAGCCGATACATTACGATTATTTTTAATGTTTGCAGCTCCAATAAATAAATCTCTAGAATGGAATTCTCATAGTATTATAGGTATGCATAGATTTTTAAAAAGAATATGGAATTTTGTTCATACTATAAATATAACTAATCACAAAAATACAAAAAAAATTAAACCTTACAAAAAAAATTACATATATGACCAATTAAACAGTACTATTACTGCAGTAACTCATGATATCCATAAAAAAAACTCATATAATACTGCTATTGCACATATAATGAAATTTTTTAACTTTATAATAAAGTTATATAATAAGAAACAAGTCAGTTCACACAACTTACTTGAATCGATAAAAACTATAATAAAAATGTTATATCCATTTACACCACATATTTGTTTTATATTATGGAACAGAATCAACAAAAAGAAAAATTGTATTGATGTAGAAAAATGGCCTACACCAAAATCATATTCAATACTTAACAAAAAATCAACAATCATAGTTCAAATTAATGGAAAAAAAAGAAATATTATTCAAGTAAATAATAATATTGTAAAAAAAGAAGTTATTCAATTAATAACTAAAGACGATAAAAATAAAAAATATTTTTATAATAAAAAAATTCATAAAATAATTTATATACCGCTAAAAATTATTAATTTTGTATTGTTGGAGAAAAAAAAATAAAACTGTGCTTACAAATACTATGAATTTAAAACAAACTATTGACAAGAAAAAAATACAAACATACATTATTTTAGAATCTAAATATATTTTTATTAAAGAAACTCAAGAAATTATATATAAATACATTGATAAAAAAAAATCCTGTAAAATAACTAATATAATAATCAAAAATTATACTGATTGGGAATATGTTTGTAATCAAATAAAACAACAAGATTTATTTTCTACTACACATATTTTCAATATAACTGTTTATGATTCTAATATATCTACATTTTTAAAAATTAACATGAACAAAATAGGAAATTTATCTAATGTTAAAGTTATTAAAATTTTTTATTTTCCTAAATTAAAATATAATTTTTTATGTAATAATTTTTTTCATAATTATATAAAAAGTTCTATAGTATTAATTAATAATTCCTTTTCATATACTAATAATATAAATTATTGGATAAACAAAAAAATAAAGAAAAATAATGTTAAAATTAGCTTATCTGCAAAAAACTTTTTATTAAAAAAATTCTATATTAATATTAATTTTTATGCAAATTTACTAGAAAAAATAATTTTACTCTATCCAAATACAAGAATCACATATAAAAAATTATATACATATTATACAAAAACAAAACAACTTGAATACTATGATTGGATAAAATCTATTATCCATTTCAAACAAAATCAAGCAATTAAGAAATTATATGCATTAAAAAAACAAAAATACGATACTACTATTTTAATCAATTCTTTTAAAACATTGATATATATAATTTTGTATTATAAAAATAAAATTTTTATAAAAAAAAATTACATTAATCTTACATTATATAAAAAAAAAATAATGAAATTATCCATATATTCCATAATCAAAAAAACTACACTTGAAAAAATACTACTAGCATTAAAATTACTAAAAAAAATAGAACTATGTTCACAACACAATAATAAAAAAACAGTATGGATGAATTTAAAAACATTATCTATAATTTTAATCTAAAGTTACATATTAATAAATATTACAATGAATAAATAAAAACTATCGAATTTATATATAACAATTAACCATAAGAAATTTTTACTGAAATATATTCTTTTAAACAAACACTTAATGTTAAGAGATACAGATTATGCTAATCACAGTAAATTTATTAAAATTACGATGCCCAGATTTAATCATGATGTTAAGAAAAAAAACTAGAACGTTGGAGAAAGGACAGAAAATTTTAGTCCTAACTGATGATAAATTTAGTAATACAGATATTATTTTATTTTGTAGATTCATGAAGCACACATTATTATCGAGTTCACTTAATAAAATTCCATATACATATTTAATTAAAGTTCATACTGGATAAGTGGTATGTATAAATATATAAAATATAACATTATATTATAATAACTTTATTAAAATATTTAACATACGACGTAAAGGTTCAGCAGCACCCCATAATAATTGATCTCCAACAGAAAAAGCAGAAAAATATTTTTTTCCTATATTTAATTTTTTAATACGTCCAACAGGAATATCCAGAGTACCAGATACTCGTAAAGGATTTAGTTGAGCAGTAATAGAATTAAGATTATTATCAATAATTTTTACCCATGGATTATGAGATGAAATTAATAATTTAAATTCTCGAATTGAAATATCGCGATTTAATTTAATTGTAAATGATTGACTATGGCAACGTAAAACAGGTACGCGCACGCATGTACCATCAATTAAAATATTTTTTTTAGAATTTAATATTTTGTTAGTTTCCGCCGATCCCTTCCATTCTTCTTTAGTTTGTCCATTCTTCATAGATATGTCAATCCACGGAATTAAATTACCTAATATTGGAATCTTTGAACTATGCGCGGAATTATACATATTGTTTAATGAAAAAGTAAATATTTTTTCTATATTTAAAATTGATTCGGATAAAGGCAGATGTGGAGAAATATTTTGATATACATGTTCTATCTGCTTAATCAAATTTAACATACCTTGTGAACCACTACCGGATACTGATTGATATGTAGATACAGAAATCCAATCAACAAGATGATTTTTAAATAAACCACCTAAAGCCATTAACATCAAACTAACTGTACAGTTTCCACCTACAAATGTTTTAATTCCTTGCTCAATACCTAATTGAATTGATTTTAAATTAACTGGATCTAAAACAATAAGAGAGTTATTATGCATTCTTAAACACGAAGATGCATCAATCCAATAACCTTTCCAACCATTTTTTTGTAATTTTGTATAAACTTGAGTTGTATATCTTTCTCCTTGACATGAGAGAATAATATCTAAAGTCATTAAATATTCAATGTTATATGCGTCTTCTAAACGTGTAGAGACGCTATTAGTAACCCGTGGAGGAATTCCACATAATTGTGATGTAGTAAAAAATACTGACCTAAAACCAATAAAATCATTATTTTTTTGCAAACTATCTAATAAAACCGAACCTACCATTCCTCTCCAACCAACAAAACCAACTAATTTTTGCATAATTATTATTCTCAATCATATAAATTATATATAATAAATGATAAAAATCGTATACTCATATAAATACATTATTATGTATCTCATTAAAGATAATTTAATACTTTATTATTTATTTGTTATAATAAATTTTATTATAAAAATTACAGTAAATTTACTAAGAAATAACAATTTCATTACTTTATAAAAATTAATAATCTTATTATACTATAAAAATTAACAATTTGATAAAATACTTATAGTAATTGTTACTAATATAAATTAAATTATAAAATTATATATTTTTTAAAAGACATAAAAATACAGATCACAAAAATAATTATTTCAATTCATCAAAAATTTAATTATATATATATCGTTAGTTATATATAAAAAAAATTTTATATATAACTTAAATATATAAAAATAATTATAATTATGAATTTTTTAAAAAATATTAATTAATAAAAAAACTATTTATATTTTTTTTTATTAACCAAAAATTAAGTATAATGATTTAGTAAATATATTTTTCAAAAAAAAATCATAATAATATAAGTTAATAATTAATTAAAAATATATTTATATTTCTTAAAGTACCCAAAAAATAAACTTATTAAATAAATAATTTTTCATATATATAACTTTTGTAATAAATAAATTATATTTATTGATTACAAAAAAATAAAAAATTATATATATTAAAATATATAAATAATTATAAATATCAAACATTTATATAGTTAAAAAAAATTATATAGATAAAAAAATGGATAAATAATATGTTACATATGCAAGATATTGATCTAAATAATAAAAGAGTATTTATTAGATTAGATTTAAATGTTCCATTACACAATGGAAACATTACTTCTAGTGAACGAATTGATCGAGCAATTCCAACAATACAATTAGCATTAAGAAAGAATGCAAAAATAATAATAGCCTCTCATCTAGGTAGACCTAAAGAAGGTCAGTACAATAAAAAGTTTTCTTTATTTCCCATATTTAAATATTTACAAAAAAAATTATACGGAATAAATATAATTTTTTTACAAGACTATTTACAAGGAATATCACTAAAGTCTAACCAAATAACAGTATTAGAAAATGTTCGATTTAATTCAGGAGAAACAAAAAATAACAAAAAATTATCCCAAAAATATGCTAATTTATGTGACATTTTCGTAATGGATGCTTTTGCTACTGCTCATAGAGTAGAATCTTCTACGTATGGAATTTGTAGTTTTGCAAAAAAATCATGCATTGGTCCATTATTATATTCAGAAATAAAAACATTAAAACGCATATTCCATAAATCACAACATCCTATAACCACAGTAATTGGTGGAGCTAAAGTATCTACAAAATTCAAATTATTAAATTCATTACTGAAAATTACAGATAATATGTTAGTAGGAGGAGGAATAGCTAATACATTTATTTCTGCATTTTATTCAGTAGGAAAATCGTTACATGAACAAAATTTTAAAAAAATAGCAAAAAAACTACATGAAACAAAAAAAATATTTTTACCTATAGATTCTCTAGTTAGTACATCATATTCAATAAAATCAACAGCACAAGAAAAATTAATTTCTAATATTATGCCTAATGAAGAAATATTAGATATAGGAAATAAAACTATTCAAAGTTATAAAAAAAAAATTCAACAAGCTAAAACAATAATTTGGAATGGTCCTATGGGAGTATTTGAGTTTCCAAACTTTAGAAACGGAACTCAGGAAATTGCACAATCAATTGCAAATAGTGCTGCTTTCTCTATTGCTGGAGGAGGAGATACAATTGCAGTTATTGATTTATTTAATTTAAAAAATAAAATTTCTTATATTTCTACTGGAGGAGGCGCTTTTTTAGAATTTATAGAAAATAAAACTTTACCTATTCTGAAAAAACTAAAATACTAATAAACTATACAATTATAACATTTTCATTGAAATACATTAATGATGATTTTTTTATAAACCAGGAAAAATTATGTGTAAAATTTTAGACTACATCAAGCCAGGCGTACTAAATTCCAAAGAAACACAAATTATTTTTTCGTTAGCTAAAAAACATAAATTTGCTATACCTGCTATAAATTGCATTAGTACTGATTCAATGAATAGCGTACTAGAATCTGCTGCAAAAATGCAATCTCCAGTAATTATTCAATTTTCTTATGGGGGGGCTTCTTTTATTAGTGGATTAGGTTTAAAAAATCATAAACCTCATACAAATGCAATAATAGGTGCTATTTCAGGAGCACAACATATTCATTTATTAGCTAAATATTATAAAATACCAGTTATATTACATACTGATCATTGTGATATACATAATCTTGAATGGATTAACGGTTTAATTAGAGAAGGAAAAAAATTTTTTAAAAAAAACAAACGTCCATTATTTTCTTCTCATATGATTGATTTATCTAAAGAGTCAATAAAAAAAAATATAACTATTTCATCTCAATATTTAAAAAAAATAACTAAATTGAATATGATTTTAGAAATAGAATTAGGTTGTACTGGGGGAGAAGAAGATGGTGTAAATAACCTTCACATAAATAAAGAACTATTATATACTGACACTAAAGATATTTATTATACTTTTAAAAAATTAATCAAAATTAGCAATAACTTTATTATTGCTGCAGCATTTGGAAACACACATGGAGTATATCAACCTGGTAATATATTGTTAAAACCTTCTATTTTAAAAAAAGCACAAAAATATATAAGCAAAAAAAAAACATTACCACATAACCCATTAAATTTTGTTTTTCATGGAGGATCAGGGACAAATAGTAATAATATTAAAAAATCTATTAATTATGGAGTTGTAAAATTTAACATTGACACAGATATACAATGGAATTATTGGAAAGGAGTATTAGATTTTTATTGTACAAATAAACAATATTTACATAGTCAATTAGGAAATTCTCTTAAGGCTAATCAACCAAACAAAAAATATTATGATCCTAGAGTATGGTTACGAAGCGCACAAAATAATTTAAAAAAATACTTAGAAAAAATGTTTAAACTGCTAAATTCTTTTAAAAAATTATAAATAATAATAAATATATATTCTTATTGTGAAAACATAAAATCATGATATGATTATATATCATTTTTATCATTTAAAATAAATATATAATTCTTATTAAATATTTTTAAAAGCAATATGCTACAGTATTAACAACTTTGAATTACTTAAATATATAAATTAATTGTTATTTTTTAATATTGAATAAAAATATTTATTTTTAATACTCTTTAATACAACAAAAAATGCGCAAAAAAATTTTTGCTATAAAAAAAATAATAGAAGCATTCTATGTAATAAACTGCATAAATAACATTGGTTTATGTTTTTTATTAAATAAACAAATGTTTATATCTTATATAACAAATTTATTTTTCGCAATTATTATAATAATTATTGGTTTTTTTTTTAGTCAATTTCTTGCCAATGGAGCTCTTAAGTTATTTTCTGCTCGTCATATAGACAATACTGTTTCTGGTTTTTTATCTACTTTAGCACGTTATATAGTTATTACTTTTACAGGAATTATTGCTTTAGGTCAGATTGGTGTACAAACCAAATCCATAATTGCTATAATAGGAGCAGCCGGCATGGCTGTAGGATTAGCTTTACAAGGATCTTTATCAAATTTTGCTGCAGGTGTTTTATTAATTTTATTAAGACCACTAAGAACTAATGAATATGTAAATTTAGGAAATGCTGCCGGAACAGTATTACATGTACATATCTTTTATACAACTTTGAAAACACTAGATGGAAAAATTATAATTATACCTAACGGAAAAATTGTTGCTGGTAATATTATTAATTATTCTCGTGAACCAATACGAAGAAATCAATTCGTGATAAATGTTGCTTATGATTCAGATGCAGATCTAGTGATTTCAGTACTACAAACAGTTATTGATCAAGAAGAACGTGTGTTAAAACATCCAGGTAATTTTGTTGGATTAAATGAATTTTCACCTTCTTCATTAAAATTTATTGTTAAATGTTGGTGTCATACAACAGAATTAAATTCTGTATATTCTGATTTAATGTTAAATTTTAAAAAAGCTTTAGATAAACATAATATTACCATTCCATATCCAAAAATGGATATTTATTTTTATAAAAAAATAAATAAAATATTAAAAATAAGTGATATAAATAGTGTAGAAAGAAAGAAAAAGTAATACACATAAAATCTAAAATAATATAGCGTAGAAATGTTTTCTACGCTATAAAATTATAATGCTAAGAATGTTATTAACTACCATGTTAAAAATATATCAATCCAATCAAATGAATTTTTTAGTAGAAAAGTTATGCAAAAAAATACAATCCAAAAAAAAAATTTTAAAAAAAAAAACTATTTTAATTAATAATACTTACACAAAACAATGGTTAGAAATACAAATATCTAAAAAATTAACAATTTGTATGAATACACAATATATAGAAATTTCTAAATTTTTTATTAATTTAATAAAACAATCTAATCATAAACTGAAAAGCATAAAACCTAACATATTTGAAGTAAAATATTTAAAATGGATTTTAATGTCTATTATTAGTAAAAAAAATGATTGTATATTTCTAAAAGAAAATAGTATTCAATATAATAATTATGAATTTTGTTTACATATGGCAAATGTTTTTGTTAAATATATTTTTTTTCAACCAGATTTAATTTATACATGGGAACAAGAAATAAAAAATAATATTTGGGAAAAAAAACTAATATGGCAAAAAAAATTATGGAGTATGATAATACAAAAAACAAAAAATTCAGGAATTGCAAATTTTACTGACATTATAAATAATTTTAATAAAAATATAAATAAATCTTATTTTTTAAAATTTATACCAAAAAAAATATTGATATTTTCAAATATATCTATAAATCCATTCATTATAACGATATTACATATAATTAAAAATATAACTTCAATATATTTATTTCAATATACCTTTAAAAAAAAAAAAAAATATACAAATATATCAATTAATTTTTTAATTAAAAAACAAAAATCATCATCAGAAAAAAAACAAAAAAAACTCTTATATTATAAAAAAAAATTTTTTTATAAAAAAATATATACAAACAATATTTTATATAAATTACAATACGACATATTTAAAAATTCACTGGAAAATAGTATTCCAAGTAAGATACATTATAAAAATCATCATTCCCTTTCTATAAATCAATGTAGTTCTTATTTACAAGAAATTCAAGAATTATATAAATATATCATATATATATTAAATACTAATAAAAAAATAACACTAAATAATATTTTAATTACAGCTGATAATATAAAACCTTATATTTTTTATATTAATAATATATTTAATTCTATAAAAAAAAATAATCCTATGATTCATAACATTTCAAAAAATAACAAAACTAAAAAAAAAATAATTTTAACTATAAAAAATTTATTTAAAATTAAAAATAATCGTTTTAAATATTCATGGGTATTATCTCTTCTAAATACAAAATATTTAAGAAAAAAGTTTTATATTAAATCTAGCGATATTAAAATACTATATTCCTTTATATCTGATTTATATATTAGTTTTGGATTTGATAAAAACCAATTTAAAAAAATGTCTATTCCTGAAATTAATACATATTCATGGGAATATGCAATTAGCAGAATAACAATAGGATATGGAGCACAAAAAAATTATTCAATATGGAACAACATTTCTGTATATAACGTATCTTGTGAAAAAAGCAATGTATTGTTAGGTAATTTTATTAATTTAATCATTACATTAAATCAACTGAGAAAAAAATTATTAAATAAAAAAACATTAAAAAATTGGTTTCATATTTTTACAAAAATAATAAATAAATTTTTTCATATACCTCTTAAACACAAAAAATTCTTTTTTATTCTAGAAAACAAATGGAAAAATATAGTCTCTGAAGGAATTATGATGAATTATTCAGAAAAAATATCTATTGACGTTATAACAGATATTTTTTTTAAAAATAATTATTCATTATTCAAATATGACGCATTTTTTACCGGCAAAATCAATATCACTAATCTAAAAAATATAAGAACTATTCCGTTTAAAATGATTTGTGTTCTAGGATGCATACAAGGCAGTACCCCTCCTCTAAAAAAAACAGATATATTAAATCTTGCTAATAAAAAAACATATCACGATAACAAAAATATCTTCTTTGAAACTATTATGTCTACTCAAAAATATTTTTTTTGTAGCTTTGTCAAAACAACAGATACAGAAAGTACGTCTTACGCATCAAAATATATTATAGATATTATTTTTTATCTAAAAAAAATTTTTTATACAAAAAAAAATACGTTTACTGAAAAAAAAAAAAATTACATCCATAATATATACATCAAACATAAACATAAAACAAATCATTTATATTTTATAAACCAAAAAACAGAATATTTTTTACATAAAAAAAAATTTTTTAGTAGCTATAAAAAAATAAAAAAAACTACTCAAAAAAATATTTCAATTAAAAAATTAATAAATTTTTGGAAAAATCCAGTTCAGTACTATTTCAAAAAAACATTAAAAATACCAAAAATAGACAGCACAACAGAAATTTTATCAGAAGATGAATTATTTTCTATAAATTCTCTAAATCAATTTTATATTAATAAAAAAATTTTAAAAAAAAAAATTCTAAACAAAAAAACTAACTCGTTATATAAAAAATTAAAATTACAAAATAAAATCCCATATGGATATGTTGGAAAAATTTTATGGAAAAAACAAGAAAAAAAAATAAATATTTTAGCAAAACAAATTAATACTTTGAGAAAATCTCCAATTAAAAAAAAAATCAATATAAAAACAAAAAAATATAAGTTATCAGGAATTATAAAAGAAATCAATGCATACGGTCTAATTAGATGGTCTGCTAACAAAATTAACTATAAAATTATAATTTCAACATGGATTGAACACATAATTTATTGTTCGTTATATTCATGTACAAAAAGTATATTATTAGGAATTAATAATTCAAGTATAAAATTTTTACCTTTAAAAAAAAATAAAGCTAAAAAATATCTAAAAAAATATCTCCAAGGATATTTAGATGGTATAAAAAAACCTATATTAATATTAAATTCTGGAATTATTTGGCTACAATCATTATATATTTCAAAATATCGTATATTAAATACTAATGCTGATGTTTATACGATTGCTAAAAGAAATTTTTTTACAAAATGGAATGGAAGTTCATTCTTTACAGGTGAGAAAAAAAATATTTATATACAAAAATTAATTCCATATATAAATACTACTAAAATAAAAAAAATTTGTAATACATGTAAATATTGGTTATTACCTCTTTTTAAAAATTCTAATATTAAAAAATATCATTTAAAATAAATGATATCATATTTATATAAATCCATTAACCAGAAAAATATAATATGAAATATATTTCTTTAGACATGAAAAAAATACCTGATTATGGTATTACTTTAATAGAAGCATCTGCAGGAACTGGAAAAACATTTTCTATTATTACCTTGTATCTACGTTTACTTTTAAATATTGGCATAAAAAAAACATACAAAAGACCGTTATCTATATGTGAAATATTAGTAGTTACATTCACAGAAGCATCAAAAAATGATTTAAAAAAAAGATTATACAAAAAAATTTGTCAATTACATTGTTATTGCATCAATACTAGTAATAAAAAAAGTGAATTAATTAACATTATCAAAGATATTAAGGATATAAAAAAAACTACTAAATTATTGCAATTTGCAAAGAAAAACATCAATTCTATCATGATATACACATTACATAGTTTTTTTTTAAATACACTGCGCGAACAAAAATTTCTATGTAATCAAATAATACCTATTAAGATTTTAAAAAACATAGAAAAAATAAAATTAGAAGCTACAAAAGATTTTTGGAGAAATTATGCATACGGAATAAATGAAAACATTACTGATCTTATCATAAAAAAATGGCCCACTCCAAAAAAATTATTTAATTATATCAATATTTTACTGAATCAAGAAAAAAAAAAAGTTCACTATAGTTTTTTGAAAAAAACTAATTTAAAAAAAAAATATGATAATATCATAAAAAAAATTAATAAAACTAAAAAATTCTGGAAAAAAAATAAAAATGAAATACAAACATCAATAATACATACCAATACAAATAAAAAAAAAAATCAACATGAAAAATTCAAACAATGGTTTTATCAAATAGATCATTGGTCTATAAAAATCACAAATAATTGTACAATTCCAAAAATATTAAAAAATCTTCAATTTCATAAAATACTATCAAAACAATTAATAAAAAAAAATTCTCAATATATCCTTTTTAAAAAAATAAAAAAAATTTTTATAAGTTATAATTTATTTTTTAAATACTTTATTTTTATCGCTTTAAAAAAAATACCTCAAATAATTCAAAAAAAAAAAAAAGAAAAAAGAGGATTAGAATTTGATGACTTAAATAAAATTATGTTAAAACAAATAAAATTAAAATCATCTATAATAAAAAAAAACATTATCAAGAAAAATACAATCACTATAATTGATGAATGTCAAGATATAGATAATATCCAATTTAATATATTTTATGAATTATATAATAATATGAATAATAAATCACTTATTTTATTTGGAGATCCTAAACAATCTATATACAGTTTTCGTGGAGCAAATATATTTTTATATTTAAAAATCAAAAAAAAAATAAATAAATGTTTTTTTTTAAAAAAAAATTTTCGTTCATCAAAAAACATGGTAACTGGAATTAATAGTTTATTCTCTCGTGTAAAAGCACCATTTATATGGAAAAATATTAATTTTAATAAATCATCATCATATTCAAAAAATAAAAAAATTTACTTTTCAATTAATAAAATAAAACAATCAGCATTTAATCTTATTGTTAAACATGATAATGAAATGAACACTAATGAATATTACTCGTGGATTTCAAAAGAATGTGCGCATTCTATTTATAGCTGGTTATCAGATAAATTAAACAAAAAATCAATTCTTAAATTAAGAAATCAAAAAAAACGTTGTATTCAACCTAAAGATATAGCTGTTTTGGTAAAAAATAAATATGAGGCTAATTTAATTAAACAAGAACTACACAAAAAAAAAATCAATTCTATTTATACTTCTCGTAAAAAAAATATTTTTCATACTACAGAAGCACGAGAATTAATGTTAATTATAGATTCAATAATTGATTTATCTAGTACATTAAAATTTAAAAAATTATTAATGACAAAAATATTTAATATTAGCATACATGATATTCAATTAATTAATACTCAAAAACATATATATTTTTATTTACTAAAAAAATTAAAAAAATATTACATAATATGGAATACCGTTAACATTTCGCAAATGATTGCTAAAATAATAGTTGATTTTAATTTATTAGAAAGAAATACTTTGATACAAAAAAATAACATTAATATACAAAATATTACTACTATATGTAAAATTCTAGAAAAAAAAAACCAAAGTATCACAAATAAATTTTTATTAATCATATGGTTTAAAAAAAAAATTTTACAAACAGACATTGATAGTAATAATATTATTTATACTGAAACAGTAAATGACACAGAATATACAAAATCCATCAAGATAATTACCATACATAAGTCAAAAGGATTAGAATATCCCGTAATATGGATTCCTTTTTTTAGTAAATTTCAAATAAAAAAAAGTAATTCTATGTCTTCTAAACATGTTTTATCTGAAGATTTACGTTTGCTATATGTAGCTATAACTAGAAGCATAGTACACTGTAATATTGGTTTAGCAGTAATTTCTAAAAGAAAAGAAAAAAAAACAAGTTATAAAAACTATACAAATTTTCATAACAGTAGTTTAGGATTTTTAATACAAAAAGGAAAAAAAAGTAGTTTAATTAAATTAAAAAAAGAATTACAAAAAATACAAGATCCTAAAATTTTTCAAATAAAATATACATGCAAAATAAAAGAAACAATTTATAAAAAAAAAAATATACAAAAAAATGATCTAATATATTTAAATGTATTAAAAAATATAATCAATCCTTGGAATAAAATTAGTTTTTCTAAAATTGTAAAAAAAAATTTATTTTACAAAAAAAAATATATTCTATCAATTTTTCAAAAAAAACCGTCTACATTAAAAAAAAATCAATATTTATTTTGTAAAAAAAATATTCATAAATTTCCTAAAGGAAAAGAATATGGAGCTTACTTGCATAAAATTTTTAGACAAATAAACTTTAAAGAAAAAAAAAAAATAAAAAAAACTCTTACTCAATTAAATTGTTTATCATTATCTGAAACATGGATAAATAAATTATATACTTGGATATGCATTTTTATATCAAAACCACTATACAAAAACTGTTTAATTTTAAATCAGTTAAAAAAAACAGAATATCAAAAAGAAGTAAAATTCACTATGCCTATAGAAAAATCCATCGATATAAAAAAATTAAATTCTATTATTAATAATTTTGACCCTTTATCAAAAAAATGCACAAATATCAATTTTGAAAATGTTTCTGGTGTGCTTACTGGAGTCATAGATTTAATTTTTTTATGGAAAAATAAATACTATATTATTGATTATAAATCCAATTGGTTAGGACCTAACTATACTTATTATACCCATAAAAATTTTCAAAATGAAATAATTAAATATCGATATGATATACAATATCAATTGTATAGTTTAGCTATGCATCGTTATTTAAAATTAAAGATTAAAGACTACGATTATAAGATACATTTTGGAGGAATTTTCTATTTATTTTTGAGAGCATTCGATGAAAAAAATGATTCTAAAGTTTATTTTGTTAAACCTAATTATTTATTAATACATAACTTAGATAATTTATTATACGGAAAATTATATGATACCCCAAAATAAAAAAAAATTTTTTAGAATAATTAACAGCGCAAAAAATAATAATAAAATTCTTTGTATAAACTTTTATTTTTGTTTTAATAAAAATTTCGCAAACATTGCTCCAGAAGTAATATTAGTGATGTTATTTTTAAGTCAATCATTATATTCAGGACATACATGTATACCGATAAAAATATTTAAAAAAAACAAATTATTTTCCCAAAAAAATGATTTATTTTTTAAATTATTTCAACTAGTAAGTGAGGATAACGGGAACTGGTTTGATATTGTTATCAATAGTAATGTATGTAGTAATGGAGTACATAAAACTCCTTTAGTTTTAGAAAGAAAATATTTATATATATATAAATATTGGTATTCTGAAACAAAAATAATTGAATTTATTTACCATCAAAGTTCAAAATTCAATACCAAAAATATACAAAAATACAAAAAACTAATAAAAAAACATTGTTTAAAACACATTGATTGTAATCAAGCAATAGCTATTCAAAAAGCATTATTAAATAAAATATGTTTTATTATTGGAGGACCGGGAACAGGAAAAACTAGTATATTAGCATATTTAGTTTTAGTTTTAATTAAAAATACTAAAAAAAAAATTAATATTCATTTATCAGCATCAACTGGAAAAGCTACTGCTAAATTAACTCAATCAATATATTATATTTTAAATAAAAAAAAAATGAATAAAAATGAAAAACTCTCATATCCTAAAATCGGAGTCACTCTTCATAGTTTATTTAATATTCAAAAAAAAAATAATCAATGTAACGATCATTACATTAAATCATATGAAAAAATAGACGTATTAATTATAGATGAATGCTCTATGATAGATTTAAATATGATGGATATTATTGTTACTAATATAAAAAAAAAAACAAAAATAATATTTGTAGGAGATGTTAATCAATTATCTCCTATAGAAAACGGATCTGTTTTAAAAGAAATATGTAATATAGAATATCAAAGATCATATAAAAATACACAGTTAAAACAATTGAATAATATAAATAATCAAGAACAGAAAAGACAATATATTTCTATTTTAAAAAAAAAATATAGATTTATTAAAAATTCAGGACTAAATAATCTTATTAATTTATTGGAAAAAAAAAAATATTTCAATATATCAAATTTTTACAAAAAAAAATATCCAGACATTATATGTAAATCATTACAAACACAATCTAAATATTTTAATATGTTGAAAAAAATAAAAAAATATTATAAAAAATATATAAAATTTTTAAAAAAAAAATCTAGTCCTAAAAAAATAATCCAAAAATTTAATAAATATCAAATTCTATGTTCAGTAAAAAAAGGAATATACGGAACAAAAAAAATAAACAAATACTTAGACCAATGTTTTTATTATAAAAAACAAAAAAATAAAAGAAAAAAAAATTTTTTTTATCACGGAAAACCACTATTAATTAAAAAAAATAATACTTCTTTAAAACTAATGAATGGAGATATTGGAATTTGTTTGATCGTAAATAATAAAATTAACGTATATTTTATTCTTCCAAACCAAAAAATTCATGTAGTTGATCCATATATTCTATTCAATTACGATACTGCATGGTGTATAACTATCCATAAATCTCAAGGATCAGAGTACTCTTCTGTACAAGTTATTATTCCCAATAATTTATATTCAATACTATCTAAAGAATTATTTTATACTGCCATTACTCGAGCAAAAAAAAAAATTACTATATACGCTAATAAAGACATAATAAAATTTATGATAAGAAATCAAAAAAAAAGATATTCTGGATTAAGTAGAAAAATTTTATAATTAAAAATTATGGTTGCGGGAATTGGATTTGAACCAACGACCTTCGGGTTATGAGCCCGACGAGCTACCTGACTGCTCCATCCCGCTATCAATTTTTAATATTATAACATAATAAGAATTATGTACAACCTTTTTATAAAAATATTTCAGTTAAAATAAAATTTTTAAATTAAAAATATCTATTTTAAAATAAGATTATAATAAAATATTATATTATTAATTTTTATATTTATAATACTTATCAAATAATAAAAATATTTAAAAAATACAGAGAAATTCATCATGAATCCTTCAAAAAGAAGAAAAGCAAGAGAACTAGCCATTCAAGCAATTTATGCATGGCAAATTTCTAAAAATATTGTCATATCAGAAATTACGAAATATGTTGTTCATCACAATAAAAAATGTTCATTGGATATAGAGTACTTTAATCAAGTAGTTTCCGGAGTTATTAAAAATGTTCACTATTTAGATAATATTATCAAATTACATATATCTCAAACAAACATCAGAATAAATCCAGTTGAACAATCGATATTAAGATTATCTGCTCATGAAATTATACAACGTATAGATATTCCATACAAAGTAATTATCAATGAAGGAATAGAATTAGCAAAAATATTTGGATCAAGTAAAAGTCATAAATTTGTTAATGGTGTTTTAGATAAAATTATCTATGAAAAAAATAAAATTAAAACTATCCAACAATATAAAAAATAAACAAAGTTAAAAATTTAACATTGTGTATATAATATTTCAAATTACTAATTATATAAATTTTATATATATTATAAAAATATAACTATCAATTTTATAATAAAATATCCAAAAAAAAAATTAAAATAAATAATTATTTATAATATAAAAATTATCTCTTGATACATATCAATGAAAAAATTCTTATGGTATCATTTATATAAATACTAAATGTATATCAATCAAATTAAATACTTCATCTATTATATAAAAATACAACATGAAAAAATGGAATAAAAAATTTGCACAATCTATTGCAAACAAACTAAAAATCAATTTAAATGAAAATCACTGGAATATTATTTTTTGTATGCGAGATTTTTATAAAAAATACAATATTACACCTTCTACTAGAATGTTATTAACGTATATGAAAAAAAAAAAAATATTTTTGACTAGTCAAGATTTATTTATCCTTTTTCCTAAAGGATTCATGAAATATGCTAGTCAAATATCTGGATTACCAGATAACAGTAACTGTTTTTAACAATATATTTATTAAGAAAAATTTAAAGATAAAACAATACTAGTAAAAAAAATCACAAAAATAGATAAAAAAAACATAATTCGAGACCATTTTTTATAAGAAATAAAATAATTCTCATGTATTATAGAAAATAAAAACCAAGAAAAAATACATACACTTACATACAAACAACTAAAAATATGCACATAATTAAAATAATATAATAATAAATTTAATAAAAACATATTTATAATACAAATTGATATACATTTTTTTGTATATTTAAAACCATATATCGTTGGAATAGTAGGAATATTTGCATCTTGATAATCTTTATATCGGTAAAGTAAAATAGAACAAGCATGAGCTATTTGCCAGAAAACAAAAATAAAAAATAAAATCACACAACATCCATCAATTTTATTACTCACAGCTACATAACCTATAATTGGTGGTAAAGAACCAGATACACTACCTACAAATATAGAATAACATGATTTTTTTTTTAACCATACAGAATAAAGAATTACATAAAAAAATATTCCTACCATCGATATTACCATACATAAAAAACTTATATATTTTAAAAAAACATATAAACCAAGAAAACACAAAAAAATAGCTAATAAAAATGAACAAACTAATAATTTATTATTAGCATGAGCACATAAAACCCTGTTTTTAGTGCGATTCATTTTTTTATCTAAATGTCTATCGATAATATTGTTAAAAACACACGATGAAGAAATTATACAAATAATTCCTAATATCGTTTTTAAAAATAATGTTTTTAATAATTTACCGTGAGAAGCTAAAAAAAAACCACCAGATAAGCTAACTATATTACCTACAATAATACCTGGTTTTATTAATTCAAATATTTGTATTATCTTATGTATTTTTACAGAAAAAAAAAAATTTAATATTAGTGATGTAAATGATCGAAAATCCATAAAGATCCTATAGTAATAATACTAATAATTATACTTATAAATACTAGAGATAATATAATAAAAACATTTTCTTTTAAAAAACGCATACCCAAAAAATATTTAAAATAAAAAAAAATTTGCATGCTAATTAATAAAAAACAAAAATATACGTAGTAAAAATAAGAACAAAAAAAATTAGCTAATACAAAAAAATATACAAACATAAAAAAAGCAGACAAAAAAAAACCAACAAAAAAATTTTTTTTAATAAAAAACATCATAACTTTTATAAATTTATCTTTTATTTTTATAAACATCATCAATACCTCATTAATATTCAATATTTCTGATTTATTATTTTAAATATACACATGCAATTAATATTGTCCATATAATATCTAAAAAATGCCAAAATAAACAAAAACAAATCACTGAAGTGTTCACGAAGAAAGAAAAATTAAAAACAAAAATCTGAATAATTAAAACTAATATCCATAATAATCCTAATATAATGTGTAAGCTATGTGCTCCTAAAATAACAAAAAAAGAAGAAAGATAACCATTAGAAATAGGATAAAATCCTTTCTCTAGAATTTGTAAACATTCTGAAATTTCTAATGCTAAAAAAATACTTCCTAAAATTAGAGTACATAATAAAGAAATTACAACATGTTTTTTTAAACGTTTTTTTAAAAAATATTTAACTAAACTACAAAAAAAAGAGCTACATAACAGGATAAATGTTTCTAAAAAAATCATTTGTCTAGAAAATAAATGATTTTCTTTTAAAAAATTATTATACCCATGTCTCGACATTATAATGTGGACCACAAATAACACAGAAAAAATAATACAATCACTCATTAAATAAATCCACATACCAAAAATATTTTTATTTTCTAATGAAAAATACGAAACATTTTTTTTTTTTTTATTCACTTATAATCCTTATATAAAATTTATTTTCTGTTCTGCATAAGTTTCACTTATTAAAAATCTTTTTTTATGTTAAAAAGAATATTATTTAGAAATAATATATCCTTTATCTATTTTGAAGGATATAAAAAAAACACTAAAAATAATACCAAATAATGAAAAATATACTAACCACCAAATATGCCATACCATAGAAAAACCTAATATTGTAGTAAACATACTAATAACTATACCCATATAGGTATTATTCGGCATATGAATAGAGTCAGAAATACTATTTTTAATACAATTTTTCTTTTCATGTTTTTCATACCAAAAATTATCTATTTTTTTAACAATAGGTATATTAGAAAAATTATATACTGGAGGAGGAGAAGGAATAGACCATTCTAATGTTCTTCCATTCCAAGGATCTCCACTGATATCTTTATATTCATGAGAATGTCGATTTTTAATAGATACAATTAATTGAATTAATTGACAAATAATACCTAATAAAATCATAAATGCACCCATAGTTGCAATTGTTAATAAAAAATGATATTCATTATCAATATTTTGACTTAATCTACGAGTCATACCCATGCACCCTAATATATACAAGGGAATAAATGCTATAAAAAAACCAGTAATCCAAAAAACAAAAGAAATTTTTCCCCAATACTCATTTAACTTAAAACCAAAAATTTTAGGAAACCAATAAGTTATACCAGCAAAACAACCAAAAACAACGCCTCCTATAATAACATTATGAAAATGAGCTACTAAAAATAAACTATTAT
This sequence comes from Buchnera aphidicola (Cinara splendens), assembly GCF_900698975.1. NCBI lineage: Bacteria > Pseudomonadati > Pseudomonadota > Gammaproteobacteria > Enterobacterales > Erwiniaceae > Buchnera > Buchnera aphidicola. Next base: position 356,312 of record NZ_LR217722.1, read on the forward strand.
GAAGAACAAAATCTATTGAAGGTATCGACAATAATACTCCCGCCATACCACCAACAGTAAAACTAATTAAAAATCCTATTGTCCATAGCATAGAAGAATGAAATTGAATCCGACCACGATACATAGTAAATAACCAATTAAATATTTTCACTCCGGTAGGAACAGCAATAATCATGGTAGTAATACTAAAAAAAGAATTTACGTCAGCTCCTGAACCCATAGTAAAAAAATGATGCAACCATACTAAAAAAGATAAAATAGTAATAACAATAGTAGCCCATATTAAAGAAATATAACCAAACAAAGATTTTCTAGAAAATGTCGATACAATTTCTGAAAAAACACCAAATATTGGCAATATCAATATGTAAACTTCTGGATGCCCCCATATCCATATTAAATTAACATACATCATCATATTTCCACCCATATCATTAGTAAAAAAATGAAAACCAGCATATCGATCTAATGATAAAAATGTTAATGTAATAAATAAAACAGGAAAAGATATTAATATAAGAATATTAGTACATAAAGCAGTCCAAGTAAAAACTGGTAATTTAAACATTGTCATTCCAGGAGCGCGAAAATTAATAATAGTCACTATAAAATTAATCGCAGTTAAAATAGTGCCAAAACCCGAAATTTGTAAAATCCAAATCCAATAATCAACACCTACTCCAGGACTATATTTAATTCCCGATAAGGGAGGATAACCTAACCAACCAGTCTTAGCAAATTCCCCTATCCCTAAAGATAACATCATTAAAATAACTGAACTAACTGTTAACCAAAAACTCAAATTATTTAAAAAAGGAAACGCTAAATCTCGTGCTCCAATTTGTAAAGGAACAACAAAATTCATCAATCCAATAACTAATGGCATAGCAACAAAAAAAATCATAATTACACCATGAGCTGTAAATATTTGATCATAGTGATTAGAAGGCAAGATACTGATGTGATTAGGTAAAGAAGAAAAAAATTGCTGTAATCGCATCATTATTGCATCCGAAAAACCTCTAAAAAACATAATAAAAGCTAATACAAAATACATAACAGCAATTTTTTTATGATCCACTGAAGTAAACCATTGACTCCATAAATAGTTCCACTTTTTTAAGTATGTAATATACGCACATATACCTACTGAAAAAAAAATAATCGCCATACATGTAATCATAATAATTGGTTCATGAATAGGTATAGAATGAATAGTTAATTTTCCAAACATTATTATTTACCTTCAAGTATAAAATATATATTACATTAATTATTTTTATTAAAAAAAACTTCAAAAATCACTATTATACAAAGGGTCAAACATGTTTTTTATTTTATAAAACAAAAAAGGATCCACATATGAAAAATATTGTATATAATTTGTTGTATTATCACGCGATAAATGTAAAAATTGTTTTTTAGAAAATAATACATGATGGTGTGATCGTATTTTTTGAATCCATGTATTAAATCCTTGAATATTATCCTGAACACAAACTTTAAATTTCATGTTAGAAAAACCAGAACCACTATAATTAGAGGAGATTCCTTTGTATACACCACTTGTATTAGCTATTAAGTGTAAATCTGTTTGCATGCCTGCCATAGTATAAATTTGACTACCTAAATCAGGAATAAAAAAAGAATTCATAATAGATTGTGAAGTAATTTTAAAGTGTATTGGAACATGTTTAGGAAAAGATATTTCATTAAAAGTAGCTACTTTATAATAAGGATAAATAAACAACCAACGCCAATTCAAAGAAATTACTTCAATGACAATAGGTTTATTAAAATTTACCTTTAAAGGTTTACTAGGATCTAATTTATGTGTAGTTAACCAGGATAAATTAGCTAAAAAAAATATTATAATAACTGGAATTATCCAACATACTGTTTCTAATAAATACGAATGAGACCAATACGGTATATAATCTGAATAAACATTAGATTTACGATAGTAAAATGCAATTATTATAGTTAACAAAATAACAGGAACTACAATAATTAACATAACTCTAAAAACTAACAAAACTAACTGCAATTCATTTTTTAAAATATATCCATAAGCATGAAAATGTATATTTTTACTTAAAAAAAATAGCAGTAAAGACAAAAAACTAACAAAAAATATGGTTAAAATTTTAAACATATCATATTTATTAAATATTTTCATAATTTTAAACCTACATAATACAATATATTTATTTCTTGATATTATAAAAAAATCAAAAAAACAAACAAGCAAAAAAATAACATATATTGTAGAAAATGTTTAATACTTCAATTAGAGTACACAATAAAAATAAAGTTTAATAATTCTAAATTGACAGCTATTATAATTATATTGTATATTAAAAATAATAATATATTTATCTATATAAAATGCTATCTTTAATATTAAAAATTAAAAGTATAAATATATTAATATAAAAATATAAAAAAAATAAACTTATTTTTAAAATGAAAATTTTTAAAATTTATAAATAATTACGTCTATATAATAATAATTTAATCATTTGAAAACCAATAAATAATAAAATAGTATACTCAATAAATATTAAGAATTTTTATTCATTATAACCATAATTATAATTTTACTATAACATAGTAATCTAATAAAACTAGATCATCATGAAAAAAATAATTGAGAAAAAAATAAAATCTATATTAAATATTCTTTATTTAAAAATAGATAATATTAGTAAAATACACAAAAATCAAAATAAAAATCTAAAACATTTTCTTATTGTAGTATCTGCTTACGAATTTAATAAATTATCTTTATACAATCAACATAGAATTATATACAACATTCTTTGTAAATATATTCCACAAAAAATTTACGCAATACAATTACATACCTATACAACATATAAATGGGAAAAAACAAAAAATCCAGCATTTTTATTAACGCCATGCGTATACCAGACAAAAAAAGTTGATTAAATTTAATTTCTTGCATAAATATATATAAAAATATAGAAAAAATTTAAAAAAAAAATCATATCATATTATATTTAATTACTTACTAATAACTTAAATTATAAAAAACAATAAAAATGTACTGTAAGTATAATTATACTAATAAATATATATGAATATATTATTATATCTTTATAATAATTCTGTAATTAAAAACATTATAATATACGTTAAAAATTTATAAAAAATTGCATATTGTATAGTATACATACATAAAAAATATAAAATTATAAATATTTTATTATTACTCAATAACATAAAAAATATTTAATAATTATTTAAAAATACAATAAATAACTATTTATACATATAAAATAATTAATTATTCATATAAATTCATACATCTAAGTGTTATAGAAATAAACCAAAAACAATATTCATAAAAAAATATAAATATTTATAAAACAGGGATTACACATGAAATTTAATGACAAAAACAAACAAAAACATCATAATATGTCTTTAATACCTTTTGTAATTGATAAAAGTTATCAAGGAGAACGTTCATATGATATTTTTTCACGATTATTAAAAGATAGAATTATTTTCATAACTGGAACTATAAATGATAACTTAGCTAGCGTTGTTATATCTCAGATATTATTTTTAGAATCAGAAAATAAAAAAAAAGATATTTTTTTGTATATTAATTCTCCAGGAGGAATAATTACATCCGGTTTATCTATTTATGATACTATGCAATTTGTTAAACCAGATATCAACACAATTTGTTTAGGACAAGCCTGTTCTATGGCAGCTATATTATTATGTGCAGGAAAAAGGGGAAAAAGATTTTGTTTACCGAATGCTAGAGTTATGTTACATCAGCCTCTCGGTGGATTTCAAGGACAAGCATCAGACATTATAATTCATGCCCGAGAAATAAAAAAAATAAAAAAAACAATAAATTACTTATTATCTTATCATACACAGCAATCTATTGAAAAAATAACACAAGATATAGAACGTGATTATTTTTTTTCTCCAAAAGAAGCAATTAAATATGGTCTTATTGACTCAATTTTAAAAAACAAAAAATAAAATTTATGTAAAATCATATAATAACTGATAATAGAGAAAAACATGAATAATACGATTAATAATCAAAATTATATATTTTGTTCATTTTGTAAAAAACAAGAAAGCGAAATAGAAAAGATGATCAGCGGTCTATCTGGACATATTTGTAATCAATGTGTGGTATTGTGTTATGATATTTTAAATACAAAAAAATCACAAAAAAATAAAAAAATAATTCCATTACCAAAACCTAATGAAATAAAAAAATACTTAGATAAATTTATTATAGGGCAAGAACAAGCTAAAAAAATAATCTCAGTAGCTGTGTATAATCATTATAAAAAATTAAACTATGTACTAAATAACAGTAATACAATTAAATTAGAAAAAAGTAACATTTTATTAATTGGTCCTACGGGAACAGGAAAAACACTAATTGCTGAAACATTAGCAAAATATCTAAACATACCATTTTCTATTGCAGATGCTACTTCACTAACAGAAGCAGGATATGTAGGAGAAGACGTAGAAAATATTTTGAGAAAACTAATTGAAAATAGCAATTACGATATACATGAAGCAGAAAAGGGAATTATATATATTGATGAAATTGATAAAATAACCAAAAAATCAGAAAATATTTCTATAACCCGAGATGTATCAGGAGAAGGTGTTCAACAATCATTACTGAAAATAATAGAAGGAACTATTGCATCTGTACCTATAAAAGGAAATCGAAAGCATCCCCAACAAGAGACCTGGAAAATTGATACTTCAAAAATTCTGTTTATCTGTGGAGGATCATTTTTTGGACTAAAGAACATTATATATAATCGTATAAATAATATTTCTAACATTGGATTTAATAAAAATATAAAAAAAGCTATTTGTATAAAAAATACATCAAAAATATCAATACAACCTCAAGATCTCATTAAGTATGGATTAATACCTGAATTTATTGGAAGATTACCTATTATCGTAGAGCTTGATAACTTAACCGAAAAAGATTTAATACAGGTTTTATGTAAACCTAAAAACGCTTTAATAAAGCAATATAAAAAATTATTTTCTTTAGATAATATTAAACTTAAGTTTGATAATTCTGCTTTAAAAGAAATTTCAAAAAAATCCATAAAAAAAAAAACAGGAGCCAGAGGTTTACGATCAATTTTAGAATCTCTTTTATTAAATGTAATGTATCAAGCACCTCAACTAAAAAACATAAAAAGTGTATACATTGATGCATCAGTGGTTAAAGGAAAAAATGCTCCTAAATTATCTTTTTTTAAAAAAAAAATCAGATAAAATCATATAACATGGTAGTCTATCATCAGAAAAAGTATTTATAGTAAAATACATTTTGTTTATTAACATCCCAAATAAAATATACAACTATACAAATTTTGTATATATTTAAAATACTGACAGAGAGAATATACATATGAATTCTGAGTATTCTAAAAATATTAGTATTCCAATACTGCCCTTGCGAGATATTGTAATTTATCCGTATATGGTTACCCCTTTATTTATAGGTCGAAAAAAATCAATTAAATGCATAAAATTTTCTATGCAAAATGACAAAAAAATACTATTAATAACACAAAAAGAATCTTCTATTGAAAATCCCCGAAAAAATGATTTATTTAATGTTGGAACTGTAGCAAAAATTTTACAAATTCTAAATTTACCGGACGGAACAATAAAAATAATAATTGAAGGTAAAAAAAGAGCTAAAATAAAAAACATAGAAAAACATGATACTTATCAAATTGCAAACATAAAATATGTTAAACCAACTCAAGTAAAAGAAAAAGAAAAAAAGGTACTAATTAAAATTACCATCAATCAATTTAAAAAATATATACAATTTAACAAAAAAATATCACCTGAAACACTTAGTTTATTGAAAAAAATTAGTAACATAGAAAAATTAAGTGACATGTTGGCATATTATATACCCTTAAAAATACAGGATAAACAATTATTATTAGAAATGTTCCATACCAATAAGCGCTTAGAATTTCTAATTGGAATAATGGAAGCAGAAATTAATTTGTTGAAAATAGAAAAACGTATTCAAAATAGAATCAAGAAACAAACAGAAAAAAATCAAAGAGAATACTTTTTAACAGAGCAAATGAAAGCAATTCAAAAAGAATTAGGTAATTCTGATTCATCTGTTGACGAAAATGAACAATTAAACAATAAAATTAATTTAGCTAAAATGCCAAAAGAAGCAAATGAAAAAACACGATCAGAATTTAAAAAATTAAAAACAATGTCACCTATGTCAGCAGAAGCTACTGTAGTAAGAAACTATATCGAATGGATGCTACAAGTTCCATGGAACAAAAAAAGCAAATTAAAAAAAAACCTTAATACTGCTCACAAAATTTTAAATATTGATCATTTTGGATTAAATGATGTAAAAGAAAATATTTTAGAATATTTAGCAGTACAAAATCGAACCAGAAAAATAAAAGGACCAATTTTATGTTTTGTAGGCCCACCGGGTATTGGAAAAACATCATTAGGTAAATCTATTGCTAGGGCAACAGGGAGAAAATATATTCGTATGGCCTTAGGAGGAATTAGAGACGAAGCAGAAATCAGAGGACATAGAAGAACATACATAGGCTCTATGCCTGGAAAACTAATGCAAAAAATAACTAAATCAGGAGTTAAAAATCCTTTATTTTTATTAGATGAAATAGATAAAATGGCTTTCGATATACGAATAGATCCAGCCGCTGCTTTATTAGAAGTTTTAGATCCCGAACAAAATATTTCATTTAATGATCATTATTTAGAAATAGATTACGATTTATCAGAAGTTATGTTTATTGCTACCGCTAATTCAATGAACATACCTATCCCTTTACTAGATCGCATGGAAATAATAAGATTATCTGGATATACTGAAGAAGAAAAAATACATATCGCTAAAAAATATTTACAACCTAAACAAATGAAAGCAAATGCTTTAAAGAAAACAGAATTATCTATTCAAGATCCAGCTTTAATAAATATAATTAGATATTATACTAGAGAATCAGGAGTAAGATCTTTAGAAAGAGCCATTTCAAAAATTTGTAGAAAATCTGTAAAAAAAATTCTATTAAAAAAAAATTGTATTACTGTGGTCATTAATAAAAAAAATTTAAAAAATTATTTGGGTATCAAAAAATATACATACGGAAAAATCAATAAAACTAACCAAATTGGACAAGTAATTGGTTTAGCATGGACAGAAATGGGTGGTGATCTATTAACTATTGAATGTACTAGCATACCAGGTAAAGGTAAACTCATTCATACAGGTTCTCTTGGAAAAGTAATGCAAGAATCTATACAAACGGCTCTTACAGTAGTTCGATCACAAGCTCATAAGTTAAACATACAAAAAAATTTTTATATTAAAAAAGATATTCATATACATGTTCCAGAAGGAGCAACACCTAAAGATGGCCCTAGTGCTGGTATTACCATGTGTACGGCAATAGTATCATGTTTAACTAACAATCCTGTAAAATCAAATATTGCAATGACAGGAGAAATTACTTTACAAGGAAAAATATTAAATATAGGAGGATTAAAAGAAAAATTAATAGCTGCTCATCGAGGAGGCGTTAAAACAGTATTAATACCTTATGGAAACAAAAGAGAATTATCTAAAATACCTAAAAATATTCTTTCTAACTTATATATACATTCAATAAAAAAAATAGAGGACATTTTAAAAATAGCATTAGAAAAAAATCCTTATATTAATATATAAATACATAAAAAAGTGAAAAAAAAATTAAAGAAAATTTTACTTTATACAACATAACTAGCAAATGTTATATTTTTGCTAGTTATGAATTTATAAAAAATATCATAAATAACAATACAAGTCATCTAAAAAGGTCCTTATGACGAATTCAGCATTAAAAAACTTCTATAAAAAAAATATTTTAATAATAATTACTACAGTAATTATACTATCAATCATATTAAGTAACATATCAAATTTTTTTATATATAATAATCCACTACCTTTAATAACTATTAATCAAGAAAAAATTTATCCACCAATATTACAATTAAACTATAAAATTATGGAAAAAAATGAACAAAAAAAAATAAAAAACATGCTATCTACTACAATACAAAAAAAAGAATTCGCGCAATATATTTTTCAAAAAATAATCACTAAAACAATAAACGAGTCGTTATTTAAACAGTATGTAGATAAAATCCAGCTAAAAATGTTAAATAAATATGCAAAAAAAATAATTTTATCTTCAAAATATTTTCAGGTTAATAACTCTTTCAGTTATGAAAAATACTTAAAATTTATTAATTTTATTATGTATTCACATAAAAAATATCTGCATGCTTTACAAAAAAAAATAGCAGTAAAATATTTAATAAAAATATTATTAACATCAACAATCGTATTAAAAAATGATATACAAAAAAAATTTAAAAAAATCATAGATAAAAAAAACATAAATATTATTAATTTTAAAATTTCTACAAAAAATATAGTCAATAAAAATAATACTTCTAAAATACTAAAACACTTATATTTAAATAAAGATACTCTTCAAAAAAGTCAATTATATATTATAAAAACTATAAATTTAACAAAAAAGTCATTAAAAAATCAAAATATTAAACATGATATTAAATTATATTCACATACAATAAAAAAAATAATAAAAAATAAAAAATATAATTATCATTGTATACAAACAAATAATTTCAACAAAGCATACATATTTAAAAAAAAAATAAACAACAAAATACCATTTAAACAAGTCAATAATTCTTTATTTCATAATAATAAAAATGATATTACTGATGTTAATTTAGGATGGATAAAAAAAAAAAATATACCTTTTTTAATTAAAAAATGTCAATTAAAAAAAACAGGAGACTGTTCAAAAATAATATTTTATAAAAATAATTTTTTTATTTTTACTTTACATGCTGTTAAAGAAACAAAAATAAAAAACACAAATAAATTTAATCAATACATAATGAAAAAAATTCAATACAATAATTTATTTTTCAAAAATATGATTTTAAATAACAAAATAAACGACTTATTAAAAAAAAAAGAAATTCAGTTAGAAAAAATATTACCTAAAAAGTATATGAAAATACATACGAAAAAATTTTTAAATTATTATGATTTAACTAAATATGCTTATACTAATGTCTTAAATCAACCTTTAAAAAATTTTATTAATTTTAAAAAAAAAACTAACCTTTATACACCTACAAAAATATACAAAAACGCAAAAAATAATATTCGTTTATTACAAATAAAATCATACAATAACAATATTAAAACAAAAAAAAAACAATTTTGTAAAGAATTTATAGTTAATAATACAAATAAAATAAATTACTTAAATATAAAAAAATTTCTATTAACTAATCATAACAAAAAAATTTTTTTCATAAAAAAACATCCAATATACAGTAATAGCACTCAAACTATATCTTATAAAAAAAATATAGAAATAATAAATATCATAAAAAAAATTCCTAATTTAAAAAAAAATAAATCTGTATATTTTTTATTAAAAAAATCTAATAATAAATATATGTTAATAATACTAAAACAACAATTTTTTAAAAAATTTAACACTGTAGAAAAGAAAAATATTATCAAAAAAATCAAAAAATACATAAAAATAAAAGTTATTACGACTATTTTACAAAATTTATATAAAAAATCTAAAATAACATATAATTCTAATATTAAATAATCTTTATACTGACAAATTCAACTAAAAAAAATCACACAATCAATAAAAATTAAGAAAAAATATTAATTATAGTTCAAAACTATATAGGATATTATTTCTAATATAATACATACTTAATATTTTGAAATAAGGTACATATGTGGAATTATTTAAAGAATTACAATGGTTTTTTTTTCAAGAATGGAAAAAATATACTGGAACATTTATTATACTTACCATAATTACATTATTACAATTACTACCATCTAAAATAGCAGGACAAACTATCGATCTAATTTTAAATCATCAATCATCTACGTCACAAATATTACAAAATATATCAAAAATTATTTCAATATCTATTGTTATTTATATATTAAAATATTTTTGGAGAATTTTATTGTTTAGCGCATCAAATCAATTAACTTCTCAGTTGCGGATAAAATTTTGTACAGCTTTATTAAAACAAGATGCAACATTTTATTCAAAATATAGAACAGGTGATTTAATCTCTAGAGCAACTAATGATATTGACAGAGTAGTTTTTTCAACAGGAGAAGGTATATTAACAATTATTGATTCTGTTATTTCAGGATGTTCAATAATTTTTATGATGTGTGCGCAAACAAATTGGAAATTATCTCTATTTTCTTTAATACCCATGCCTATAATGGCAATTATAATGAGAAGATACGGAAAATTACTTTATAAATATTTTCAACAATCACAAGAAAATTTTTCTTTTCTAAACAACCAAGCACAAGATAGTTTAAATAACATACACATGATAAGAAATTTTGGATTAGAGAAACCAGAAATAAACAAATTTTCTGCCGTAGCACATAAAGCAGGAAAAAAAAATCTAAAAGTATCCAAAATAGATGCCCAATTTGATCCTATTATTCATATTTCAATTGCTCTATCTAATTTATTTGCAATATTAGGAGGAAGTATTTTAATTGCTAAAAAACAACTAACATTTGGACAATTAACAAGTTTTATATTATATTTAGGATCTATGATTTGGCCAATACTTGCTTTTGCATGGATGTTTAATATTTTAGAACGTAGTAATGTTTCATGGAAAAGAATAAAAAAAATAGTTAATTATACTAATAAAAAAAAACCACATATTAATAATATATGTCTCAAAAAACCATTCAATTTAGATATAAACATAAAAAAATTCTCTTTTCCATCTAGAACTAATAATTCATTATATAATATAAAATTAATAATATCTAATAATACAACTTTAGGAATTTGCGGTCCAACAGGATCTGGAAAAACTACTTTAATTAGACTAATACAAAAACATTTTGTATTATGTAAAGGTGTAATAAAATATTGTCAGAATAACATTAATAATATACAGTTAAAAACATGGCGTTCCATTGTATCAGTAGTACATCAAACACCTTTTTTGTTTTCTGCAAATATATTAAATAATATTGCATTTGGAAAACCAAATGCTACTTTTCAAGAAATTAAGCATGTCGCTAAATTAGCGTGTATACATGAAGACATAAAAAATTTTCCACAAGGATATTACACAAAAATAGGAGAAAAAGGAATTAAATTATCAGGAGGTCAAAAACAAAGAATTACAATTGCTAGAGCTTTTTTAAAACCATCTAAAATTTTTATTTTAGATGACCCATTATCTGCAGTAGATCATGATACAGAACATAAAATAATCAAAAATATTCATAAATACACTAAAAAAAACAACATAACTACCATAATAGTTACACATCGATTGTCAATATTAGAGAAATTCAACAATATTATTGTTTTAAAAAACGGTACCATTCTACAACAAGGATCACATGAACAATTATTACTTCAAAAAAATTGGTATTCTGAAATGTACAATTATCAAAAATTTAAATAAAAAAATTATATATAAACATACCTTTCAATTTATATAGGAACAAATAATGGAAGAAAAGAAGTACTCTTCATGGAATATAATAAAAAGATTATTATCTTATTACTCTAAAAAAAAAAATATACTAATATTTTCATGTATATTAATTGCATTATCGACAATTACAGAAGTTGCTAGTCCAATTGTATTAAGCAATTTTATTAATAATGTTATAAATAATAATATTATTGAAAAAAAATCTATAATATTACTAATAATTTATTTTATAACGTTACAAATATTATCATCATTATTTAATTACCTATATAATATTTATTTCAGCACACTATCTACGGAAATAATTACTGAATTAAGAGTTAAAATGATGAAAACTGCACTAAAGCAACCCATGAAAATATTTGATAAAAAACCAATAAATTCAATTGTTACTAAAATAGTAACTGATACAGAATCAGTAAAAGAATTCTATGAAGTAATTGTATCATCTTTCTTAAAAAATTCCATATTATTTACTATAATTCTTACTACTATGTTTATATTAGAATGGAGAATGGCATTAGTTAGTTCTATAATTACACCAATAATAATTATTATTATCATAATCCATCAACATTACAGTAAACCTATAATCAAAAAAACAAAAAATTCATTATCAAAATTTAATAATACTATTAATGAAATAATCAACGGAATCACAATTATTCAACAGTTTAATCAAGAAAAAAATTTTATTAAACAAATAAATATTATTAATAATAATAATTATATTAATAAAATGAATATTTTAAAAATTGATGGATTACTATTAAGACCATTATTAACTTTAATATCTTCTATAATTTTGTCTTCTATTATTTTAATATTACAATTATTTCCTAAAGTAATAGTAAAAATTAGTATTTTACACACTTTCATAAATTATTTACGACATCTTAATGAACCTATAATAACAATTGCTAATCAACAAACTATACTACAACAAGCTATTGTATCATCAGAAAGAATTTTTAAATTTATAGATTCTCCTTTACAAATCTATGGAAATAATACTGAACCATTAAATAGTGGTCAAATAAAATTACATAATATATTTTTTAAATATCCACAAACTACAAAAAATATTTTAAAAAATATAAATATTAATATACCTGATAAAAGCTGTATAGCATTAGTTGGAAAAACAGGAAGTGGAAAAACCACCTTATCAAATTTAATTTTAGGACATTATTCTGCAACTAAAGGTACAATATACGTAGATAAAAAACCAATAAATTCACTATCACACAAAATATTACGTAAAAATATCGCTATTGTTCAACAAGAACCTACTATTTTATACGGAAATTTAATTAAAAATATTTCATTAGACAGAAAAATAGAACAAAAAAAAATCATCCAAGCATTACAAAAAAGTCAATTACAAGAACTAATTGACAACTTACCAGATGGCTACATGTCTATATTAGGACAACATGGTAACAATCTTTCACAGGGAGAAAAACAACTTATTGGTATTGCTAGAATATTAATATCTAATCCTAAAATACTAATTTTTGATGAAGCAACTGCCAGTATAGATTCAGAATCTGAACAAAAAATACAAAAAATATTATTATCTATTAGAAAAAAATCTACAGTAATAATTATAGCGCATAGATTGTCTACTATTACAGATGCTGACATGATTATTGTTTTAGACAAAGGAGAAATAGTTGAAAGAGGATCACACGAAAAATTAATCAAGAAAAAAGGATTATATTATTCAATGTATACGTATCAAAAAAATAATAAATCTATTTAATCTAAAAAAAATTATATAAAAGATTTTTATAAATCTGTTAGAGGTAGTTTAACACCTATAAAATTTAATTTGGCTGCTTCTTTCCAGACCTGACCAGATGTTTAAATATATAGCGTTAAAATAAAATCCTCTAACAGAAAAAATCAATACTATATACTAATTAATTTGATATTATTAATATTAAATAATAATATATCAAAAAAGTCAAGAAAAATATATAAATTTAATAAAAATTTTACATTAATATTTTAAAATAAGAAGAAGTATGAAATATCAAATATTATCTAATAAATGGCGACCACAAGATTTTGACCATATTATAGGACATAAATATATAATTCGTATAATAAAAAATAGTCTCGATTTAAAAAGAATTCATCAATCTTGGTTATTTTCAGGAATACATGGAGTAGGAAAAACTACTATAGCAAGAATATTAGCTAAAAGTCTAAATTGTAGTAAAGGAATCACATCTAAACCCTGTCGAAAATGTAATAATTGTATTTCAATAGAGAAAGGCAAATTTTTAGATTTTATAGAACTCGATGCAGCTTCCAGAACCAAAGTTGAAGATATTAAAATAATCTTAGATTCAACAAAATATCCTCCAATCCAAGGAAGATTCAAGATTTATTTAATCGATGAAATACATATGCTGTCAAAAAATAGTTTTAATGCATTATTAAAAATATTAGAAGAACCTCCAAAATATATAAAATTTATTCTAGCAACTACGCATTTTAAAAAAATACCTGATACTATTATTTCTCGTTGTCTTCATATACATTTACCGAGTATAACTTCAAAAGTGATATCTAGTTATTTAGACAATAAATTAAAAAAAGAAAAAATTTATACAAATCAAGAAACATTAAATACTATTGCATACTATGCTCGTGGAAGTATTAGAAGTGCAATCAATACTCTTGAATTAGTGATCTGTTCTACACACGGCGCATCTATAGAGATAAAAAAAATTAATAAATTGATAGGAATATTTGATAAAAAGAATATACTACAACTAGCTAATAGCATCATTACTAACAATATTAATAAAACATTAAATATATTAGACTATGCGGAACAGACAAATATACAATATACTAATATAATTACATCATTAATAACTTTCTTTCACAATTTATCCATAATAAAAATTACTACGTCAAAAAAAGAACACAAAATCAATAAATTCTCAAAATACGATATAAATCTCTATAATTTGTCCAAAAAAATTTTATTTAAAGATATACAAAATTATTGTAAAATTCTTCTTCAAGGATCCAAATATTTAAAATATGCACCTGATCCTAGAATAGGTATTGAAATAATATTTTTTCAAATCTATCAGCATATACAAGAAAAAAATAATATTTTATTATAGTATTTATAAAAATAATATTTTAGAATATTTAAATATCTATTCAAAAAAGATTATTCAAATATCTAAAAATATTTATATATATAACTTTACTTACTAAAAAAAAGAAAAAAAAATGTATACTAATGAAAAAATTAACGAAATTCTAAAACAAGCCAAAAATATGCAAAAAAAAATAGAAAAAATACAGAAAGATATTAACATGTCTAATGTTACAGGGAAATCTGGTATTGATTTAGTTTCTATAGTTATGAATGGAAACTATACCTGTAAATCAGTAATTATCAGTGATGAACTGTGGAATGAAAATAATAAAAAATTATTACAAGACTTAATTACTTCAGCAATTAACGATGCTGTTAAAAAAATAACAAAAATACAACAAAAAAAACTACTATTAAATTCTGAATTTATAAATCCAAATAATAAATCAAATAAATAATGTTTTTATATGATAAAAATCAGTTATAATACATAGTTATAAACACCTTAATAACAAATTAAAATTTATACTAAAAAATATGGAATTTACATATGAAAAATAAAAACAAAAAAGTACATGTTTTTAAGTCCGAAGTAAAAGAATTATTACATCTTATGATTCATTCATTATATTCAAATAAAGAAATTTTTTTAAGAGAACTAATCTCTAATTCTTCCGATGCAATAGAAAAATTGAGATTTGAAAAATTATATAATCCAGAAAAATATACAAAAAAAGAATATGTACCTAAAATACAAATATCAGTAAAAAAAACAGAAAATCAAATAGTTATTTCAGATAACGGAATAGGAATGACTAAAAAAGAAGTAATAAAAAATTTAGGAACTATAGCAAAATCTGGCACAAAATCTTTTTTAAATCAGATGAAAAACATCGAAAATAAAGAAAAAAATGAATTTATTGGTCAATTTGGAGTAGGTTTTTATTCTGCTTTTATAGTATCTGAAAAAGTTTCAGTATATACTAAACATGCTTCAGAAAAAACCGAAAGCGGAATATTATGGATCTCTGAAGGGAAAGGTGAATACTCAATAGAAGAATTTTCTACACAAGAACATGGAACAAAAATCATCCTATCCTTAAAGCCTTCAGAAAAAGAATTTTTAGAAAACTGGAAAATTAAACAAATAGTAAAAAAATACTCTGATCATATTTCAATACCTATTGAAATTGATAACTATGATAAAAAAACAAAGATAATTTCCTGGGAAAAAATTAACGAAGCAAAATCTTTATGGACCCAAAATAAAAATAAAATCACAAAAAAAGATTATCAGGAATTTTACAAATATATAACACATGATTCTGAAAAACCATTAACTTGGAGTCATAATACAGTTGAAGGTAATCAAGAATATACCAGTTTATTATATATTCCGAGAAAAGCAACTTGGGATATGTGGCATCGTGAGAATAAACATGGTTTAAAATTATATGTCAAACATGTATTTATCATGGATGAAGCTACACAATTTCTTCCAAATTATTTACGCTTTGTAAAAGGAATAATAGATTCACAAGATCTTCCGTTAAATATTTCTAGAGAAATATTACAGGATAGCACCATTACTAATGTTTTACGAAAAACACTTACTAAACGTATTTTAAAAATATTACATACATTATCTTTAAACAAAAATAAAAAATATCAAAAATTTTGGAATATATTTGGATTAGTTATTAAAGAAGGTTTAGCTGAAGATTCTGAAAATCAAAAAAATATTGCTGATTTATTACGATTTGCTTCTATACAAACGGAGTCAATAGAACAGAAATTATCTTTAAAAGAATATGTCAATAACATGATAAAAGGACAAAATAAGATTTATTTTTTAACTTCTGATAGCTATCAATCAGCTCTAAATAGTCCACATTTAGAAATTTTTAAAGAAAAAAAAATTGATGTCTTATTACTATCAGATAGAATCGATGAATGGATGATGAACTATTTAACTGATTTTAATAATATAAAATTTCAATCAGTAAGCAAAGCCGATGATTCTTTAAAAGAATTAATATCTAATGAAAACAAACATGATGACAAAAATATATTTGATGATTTTATAAAAAAAACAAAAAAAATATTAACAAATCAAGTTAAAGATGTGCGCATAACATATAGACTTAAAAACACTCCTTCCATAGTTTTGACTGATACTAATGATATGAGTACTCAAATGGCTAAAATATTCAGTTCTGCTGGACAACCTGTTCCCCAAATAAAATATATATTAGAAATTAATCCAACACATCCTTTAGTTAAAAAAATACAAAAAATAGAAAATGAATTAGAATTTTCTAATTGGATACATGTATTATTTGAACAATCGGTATTAGCAGAAAAAGGAACTCTAGAAAATCCTCACATTTTTATTAATAGAATTAATACTTTGTTATTACAATAAAAATATTTTATAAAACAATATGTCATTTTATTTACATAAAAAAAATAAAAAAACATATTTTGAGGAAAATTGTATTATGATGCGTATTATTATGCTTGGAGCTCCAGGAAGTGGAAAAGGCACACAAACACAATTATTATCAAAATATTTTTATATACCTTTTATCTCTGCTGGAGAAATATTACGTCAAGAAAGCAAAAAAAATGAAAAAACAAAAAAATACATAAAAAAAACAATAAATCAAGGAAAATTAGTAAAAAATTCTTTCATTATAAATCTAATTAAAAAAAAAATCAAAAAAAAAAATTGTTTTGATAAATTTATATTAGATGGTTTTCCAAGAACTATTAAACAAGCTGAATCATTAAAAAAACACATTAAAATGCACTTTGTTATACATTTAAAAATCAGCGCTGATAATATTCTCAAAAGAATCACTGGAAGACTAATACATGAGCCGTCAGGAAGAACGTATCATGAAACATTTAATCCTCCTAAAAAAAAATATATAGATGATTTAACTGGTGAATTATTAAGTAAAAGAAAAGATGACAAAAAAAAAATAATCATCACTCGATTAAAAGAATACAAGAAATTAACCGAACCGCTGATAAATTGGTTTAAAATGGAGGATTTAAAGAAAAATATTAAATATATAGAAATAAATGCAAATAAATCTATTTATAAAATAAATAAAAAAATAATTTCATGTATACATTAAAATAAAAAATAATTAAATTTTTGCGCTCTACAGGAATTGAACCTGTAACCTACAGCTTAGAAGGCTGTTGCTCTATCCAGATTGAGCTAAGAGCGCGGAAAAATATTAAATATAATTATACGTAAAACTTAATAAAACATCAATAATTTTAAATATGTATAAAACTATATATTATGAAAATAATAAAATTTGAAAAATCAGTAATATTATTTTTTTAAAATATAAACTATAAAAATATTTATGTTTGATAAAATATTTACAAAAGTATATGAAATATAAAAATATAATTCATTGAATTAAAATAAAAATTTTTTAATAAAATTAATATGTATATAATATACACAATAAAAAGAAAAAAGTAATAAATAGATCAAAATTTTTAAAAAAATAAATTAATACCTTATTTTTTTTATATAAAAATAGAATTTATATAAATTTATTAATTTTTATAAATAAATTTATATATTGAATGTTCGTTTTTATCTTGTACAATTACTCCTAATTTTAACAATTCTTTTCTAATAATATCAGCTAAATTCCACTTTTTATTTTTACGATAAACATCACGCATACGTACTAATTTTTTTATTATATGAGCATTATTATTACTAACAAGTACTTTATTAATAGAAGAAAACAAAAAATTTTTAGGATCATGATGTAATAATCCCAAAATATTTCCAAAAAAAATTAAATCTTTAGACAAAGAATTATACAAAAGAATATCACCAGATTTTTTAATCTTAGTAATATACTTAGACAAATTTTGCAATATTGAACATGCTTTAGGAGTATTAAAATCATCATTCATAGCAGAAAAAAAATTTTTTCTAAACTTATTTCGCAATTTTGTATGATAATCACTACACGTAGTACTGATATTATAGTGAAGTAAAGAAGTATATATTTTATTTAAAATATTTTTCGATGCATTTAAATTTTTTTCCAGAAAAATCAAAGGATGCCTGTAGTGTGTAGAAAGAATGTAAAACCTGATCACTTCAGAGTCATATTTATTTAATAAATCACGAATCAATACAGTGTTAGATAATGATTTTGACATTTTATGATTATTAATAATAACCATACCAACATGTATCCAAAATTTAATAGAAAAAGAACTTTTTATACTTTTTAATTGTGCTAATTCATTTTCATGATGAGGAAATAATAAATCAATTCCTCCCCCATGAATGGTAACTCCGTTTTTAAAAAACTTGTTTATAATAGCAGAACATTCAATGTGCCAACCAGGTCTACCAGGACCCCAAGGAGATATCCAATATGGATCAGATTTATTTATACGGTGTTTCCATAAAACAAAATCGTCAGATTTATTAAATTCAAAAACAGAATTTGATTTATTGTCATTTGAACAGAACTTTTTTATTCTACGTGATAAAGTTCCATAACTATTATATTTTTGAATAGAAAATAAAATATCTTTATTATCAGAAACATAAGCAAGTTTATTATTCAATAAACTTTCTATAAATGAAATTATATCCTTCATACATATGGTAATTCTAGGTTCATAATCAGGATTTTGTAAATTTAAACATAAAAAATCTTCATGCATCAATTTAATCATATGTTTAACAAAAACATCAATAGATTCATTGCTTTTATTAGCTGCATAAATAATTTTATCATCTATATCAGTAATATTTCGTACATAAAAAGTTTTATATCCTAGATATTCTAAATAACGTTTAATTGTATCAAAAACAATAAAAGTACGAGCATGACCAATATGACACAAATCATATACAGTAACACCACATACATAAATATTAATTTTTTTAGAATAAGGAAATTGAAATTTTTCTTTTTTTTTTGTTAAAGTATTAAATATTTTCAACATATTAACACTCTTAATACATATAATATAAAAAATATATAAAAAATATATGATAAAATAATTATATTTATAATTATAAAAATTAAATTTTTTTTATTTAATAAAAAAAATATATTATTTTAATTAATTATAAAAATATAATATACAAACCTAAATCTAATTAAATAATAAAAAAATTTATCAATTAAGAGTATAAAAATGAATAATAAACTAGAAAAAATGCTGAAATTTCCATGTAACTTTACCTATAAAGTAATAGGATTAGCGCAACCAGAATTAACTAATAATATAATTAAAATTATACAAACACATATTCCGGGAGACTATGCGCCAGATATTAGATCGAGTAACAAAGGAACATATTTGTCAATATCAATTACTATTTGCGCAAAAAATTTCACACAAATAAAAAATTTATACAAAGAATTAAGTAAAATTCATTTAGTGAGAATGGTTCTATAAAATATTTTGCGATGCGGTATTTTTTAAATCCGCATCGAAAAAGTACTACTATATGTGGTAGATATACAATTTTTTTAATAATTTTATTATAAACTAACTACATTAGCAGCTGACGGACCTTTTGCGCCTTCGGTAATTTCAAATTCAACACTTTGACCTTCTGCCAAAGTTTTAAATCCGTTGCTTTGAATAGCAGAGAAATGAACAAAAACATCTTTGCTACCATCTTCAGGTGTAATGAAACCAAAACCTTTCGATTCATTAAACCATTTTACATTACCTTTAATCTTGGACATCTATATATTACCTTAGAATGAAAAATTTAAACTAAAACTTATACCTATAGTAAATACATTATTTATAAATAATAAATCTAATATATATTAGTAAAATCTTATATACAATATAAATATTTCATGTAAAAAATATGTATATTAAATTAAAAAATTCAAAAACAATAGATATAAATAAGAATATGAAAAAATTTAAAATATGATAAAAATTAATTAAAAAAAATAATACCTGGCAATGTCCTACTCTCACACAAGGAGACCTTGTACTACCATTGGCGTTGAAATGTTTCACTTCTGAGTTCGAAATGGATTCAGGTGGTACCATAACACTATTGTTGCCAGGTTTTATTTTTTTTAGAAAAACACCTCTGGTGTTGTAAGGTTAAGCCTCTCGGGTCATTAGTACTAGTTAGCTAAACATATCACTACGCTTACACATCTAGCCTATCTACGTCGTAGTCTACAACGTCCCTTCAGTAAATACATTTTATATATTTCAGGGAAAACTAATCTTGAGGCGAGTTTCGTGTTTAGATGCTTTCAGCACTTATCTCTTCCGTATTTAGCTACCGGGCAATGCCATTGGCATGACAACCCGAACACCAGGGATACGTCCACTTCGGTCCTCTCGTACTAGAAGCAGCCCCTCTCAATTTTCCTACGCCCACGGCAGATAGGGACCGAACTGTCTCACGACGTTCTAAACCCAGCTCGCGTACCACTTTAAATGGCGAACAGCCATACCCTTGGGACCTGCTTCAGCCCCAGGATGTGATGAGCCGACATCGAGGTGCCAAACACCGCCGTCGATATGAACTCTTGGGCGGTATAAGCCTGTTATCCCCGGAGTACCTTTTATTTGTTGAGCGATGGCCTTTCCATACAGAAACCACCGGATCACTAAGACCTGCTTTCGCACCTGCTTGCATTATCATGCTTGCAGTTAAACTGGCTTATGCCTTTACACTAACCTTACGATGTCCGACCGTAATTAGCCAATCTTTGTGCTCCTCCGTTACTCTTTGGGAGGAGACCGCCCCAGTCAAACTACCCACCAGACACTGTCTCTGTACCGGATTACGATACTAGATTAGAAAAACAATTTTTATAGGGTGGTATTTCAAGGTTGACTCCATTAATACTGGCGTATCAAATTCTATGTCTCCCACCTATCCTACACAACAAAAATCAATTCTCAATGTCAAGCTATAGTAAAGGTTCACGGGGTCTTTCCGTCTTGCCGCGGGTACACTGCATCTTCACAGCAAATTCAATTTCACTGAGTCCTGGATGGAGACAGCCTGGCCATCATTACGCCATTCGTGCAGGTCGGAACTTACCCGACAAGGAATTTCGCTACCTTAGGACCGTTATAGTTACGGCCGCCGTTTACCGGGGCTTCAGTCAAAAGCTTTAGGTTTCCCTTAACTTCATCGATTAACCTTCCGGCACCGGGCAGGCGTCACACCGTATACGTCCACTTTCGTGTTTGCACAGTGCTGTGTTTTTAATAAACAGTTGCAGCCAGCTGGTATCTGCGACTAACTTAAGCTTCTAAAGTAAATTTTTACACTTATATGTTAGCGTGCCTTCTCCCGAAGTTACGGCACTATTTTGCCTAGTTCCTTCATCCAGGTTCTCTCAAGCGCCTTAGTATACTCTACTTAACCACCTGTGTCGGTTTCGGGTACGATTTAAAATTTACTTATATGCTTAGAGGATTTTCTTGGAAGCGTGGTATCAGTTACTTCGTCATTTACATAACTAGTATTCGTACCTCAGAATTATACAGAAAATCGGATTTTCCTAATTTTCCATCCTACATACTTAAACCGAGACTACCAACCCCCGGATAACCTAACCTTCTCCGTTTCCCCATCGCAGTAAAAAATAAGTACTAGAATATTAACTAGTTTCCCATCGACTACGCCTATCGGCCTCGCCTTAGGGGTCGACTTACCCTGCCCCGATTAACGTTGGACAGGAAACCTTGGTTTTTCGGCGAGTAGGTTTTTCACCTACTTTATCGTTACTCATGTCAGCATTCGCACTTCTGATACCTCCAACGTTCTTTTCAAAACATCTTCACAGGCTTACAGAACGCTCCCCTACCCAATAAAAAAATATTTATTGCCGTAGCTTCGGTACATAATTTAGCCCCGTTATATCTTCCGCGCAAGCCGACTAAACCAGTGAGCTATTACGCTTTCTTTAAATGATGGCTGCTTCTAAGCCAACATCCTGGCTGTTTATGCCTTCTCACATCGTTTCCCACTTAATTATGATTTAGGGACCTTAGCTGACGGTCTGGGTTGTTTCCCTTTCCACAACGAACGTTAGCACCCGCTGTGTGTCTCCCGTGATAACATTCTTCGGTATTCGGAGTTTGCATTGATTTGGTAGGCCGGGATGGCCCCCTAGTCAAAGCAGTGCTCTACCCCCGAAGATGAGTTCACGAGGCGCTACCTAAATAGCTTTCGGGGAGAACCAGCTATCTCCCGGTTTGATTGGCCTTTCACCCCTAACCACAAGTCATCCGCTGATTTTTCAACATCAGTCGGTTCGGTCCTCCAGTTGGTTTTACCCAACCTTCAACCTGCTCATGGCTAGATCACCGGGTTTCGGGTCTGTATCTTGCAACTCTAAAAAATCGCCCATTTAAGACTCGGTTTCCCTACGGCTCCCTTATTCAGTTAACCTTGCTACAAAATACAAGTCGCTGACCCATTATACAAAAGGTACGCAGTCACTTTTAAAAATACAAGCTCCTACTGATTGTACGTATTTGGTTTCAGGATCTATTTCACTCCCCTAACCGGGGTTCTTTTCGCCTTTCCCTTACGGTACTAGTTCACTATCGGTCATTCAGGAGTATTTAGCCTTAGAGGATGGTCCCCCTATCTTCAAACAAGATTTCTCGTGTCCCGTTTTACTTTATGAATCCTAGAAAAAAAATACTTCGCATACAGGACTATCACCTTGTATCGTTAGTTTTTCCAAACTATTCTACTATATTTTTAGTCTTTTTTGATTCTGGGCTTCTCCCTTTTCGCTCGCCACTACTAAGGGAATCTCAATTGATTTCTTTTCCTCAAGGTACTTAGATGTTTCAGTTCCCTTGGTTTGCTTTATTAACCTATTTATTCAGTTAATAATGTTGTTTTAACAACGGGTTTCCCCATTCGGAAATCATCGGATGATAACGCTTCATATCAGCTGACCGATGCTTATCGCAGATTAGCACGTCCTTCTTCGCCTCTGAATGCCTAGGCATCCACCAAATACGCTTATTATGCTTAACCTTACAACCCACAGGTGTTTTTCTAAATTTTTATCATATCCAAATTTTTAAAGAACTAAAAAATTGATCTTTTTAAATCACTAAATAATTATATCATATATTTTTTTGTTAGTATACAAAATATTTTTAATTTTTGTCCTCTAGGGGATTTGAACCCCTGTTGCCGCCGTGAAAGGGCAGTGTCCTAACCGCTAGACGAAGAGGACTCTAAAAAAAAACAACTAATATAACTACTATATTTTTAATGTTACAGAAGGAATAAAAAGTGTCAAGTATTTTTTATATATTTTACAAAAATATTTATTTTTGTCAATAAAATTATACTATATAAATAATCAATTCATGTAAATACAAAAAATCAATTAACAATTTATTATAATAAGTTATTTAACTTTTTTATAGTATTAATATTTTTTTCAATATCAGGTAATACGTTAAACCAAAAATAACATGAGTATGCTGCTTGAGCAACTAACATACCTAGACCATCAGAAATATATCGACTACCTAACAATTTACATAAATATAAAAATGGAGTCAATGTATTGGTAATAGAATATGAGATATCATAACACTTAGTTCTAGAACATACTAAATTTTTAGGAAAAAAAGGAGATACATTATACAAACTACATGAAGTCGCATTAATTATTAAATCAAAATCATAATTATCCATATCATTAGAAAAAATAAAAATATCACCTAGATGTTTAAATTTTTTTACTAAAGTAGTAGCATAACGAACGGTTCTATTTAATACACAAACAGAACACTGTTCTTTTAATAAATGATACACAATAGAATAAGCAGCACCTCCAGATCCTAATAACAATACTAAATAATTTTTTTTAATATAACGTAAACGCTTTAAATCATATATTAAACCAATGCCATCAGTATTATCACCTAAAATATCATTATCTGATATTTTTTTTAAAACATTAATAGAGCCAGAAATTTTTACTATCTTAGTATATCGATTAGGAATATCAAAAGAAATTCTCTTGAAAGGAACAGTAATATTACATCCTAAACCATTATTATTAAAAAAATCTATAACTGTAGAAAAAAAATTTGATTTTTTACATAAAAAAGAGTTATAATTATAATTAATCTTTATTTCTTTAGAAAAATTACCATGTATCATTGGAGATAAAGAGTGATTGACAGGATTACCGAATAAAGCAATATCTTTTTTTTTTTTAATATTTTTTAAACACATATTTACTCCTCACGAATTAAAAAATAGCCTGATTTATTTAAAATAAATAAATCAATATATTAACTACATATATAAAAAAATTTATGTCAATACATAAAATTCTACAATTTCCTGATCATCGTTTACGAATAAAATCCAAACCTATAAAAAAAATAAATCAAAAAATAGTCAATATCATAAACGATATGTTTGATACTATGTATGCTAATAACGGTATTGGACTAGCAGCACCACAAATTAACATACCAAAACAAATTATAACTATTAGTTCTATTCCACCACATAAATCAGAATTAATTTTAATTAATCCTATAATTTTAAAAAAAAATAAAAAATATATATATACTCAAGAAGGTTGTTTATCAATTCCTGAAAAAACAGCTAAAATTAATAGATCTAGTTATATAAAAATACAAGCATTTAATCATCTTGGAAAATTATTTATACTAGAAGCTAGATCTTTACTATCTATTTGTATTCAACACGAAATAGACCACCTAACCGGAACATTATTTATAGATTATATATGTTAAAAACATATTTTTCTATTAAATAAATTATTATTTTAATTCATATGTTAAAAAAAATATCAACAGTTATCTTTGCAGGTAGTAACAATTTTTCATTAGCACACTTACGCTCATTATTTGACTCTAAATACATTATTAAAGCTGTACTAATTAAACCAGATAATCTCTTTTGTAAAAAAAAAGATCAACGATTTTCTCCAATAAAAAAATTTGCTATACGACATAATATTCCAGTATTACAAACAAATAACCTTAATGAAAAAAAATTTTTTATTAAAATATCAAAAATCCATGCCGATATTTTAATCGTATCATCATATGGATTAATAATACCATCTAATATTTTACAATTATTTTGTTTTGGGGGTATAAATATACATGCTTCCTTACTACCTAGATGGAAAGGAGCAGCTCCAATTCAGTGGGCAATACTATCAGGAGATAGTCATACTGGAATTAGTGTGATAAAAATGAATTCTATAATAGATTCTGGAAAAATAATTTATCAACTAACTTGTCCTATTAATCAACGTGATAGTACAAAAACATTATCTACAAAATTAATACCAATCTCACTACAATGTATGTATCAAGCATTAAATATGCTAATATACCCACAAATAAAAATCAAAAATTTTAAAAAAAACATAATTCAAACTAATGCACCAAAAATAAAAAAAAAAGATGCAAAAATATCTTGGTCATTACCAGTAGTATACATAGATCGATTAATTAGAGCATTTGATCCATGGCCTTGTTGTTATTTTTTAATTAATAATCACCATATAAAAATTAAAAAATTTTCTGTTACATCTTTCAAAAAAAACAGATTTAAAAAAGGAGAAATCATTAGTATTAGCAAAAAAGGAATAAAAATTAATACAAAGTGTGGTGTTTTACGGATAGAGAAGATAAAAATACCTGGAAAAAAAACATTACATATAAAAGATATTATGAATTCAAATAGAAAATTATTTGTTCAAAATGAAATACTACCATAAATAAACATTTTATATCATGTAATATTTTTTCAAAAATACAAAAAAAATAACGGCACAAAAATGCCGTTTTTGTTTAAATAATATACAAAAATTCTAATTTTATTAAATAATTTTTATATATTTCGACCTACTAGTTCTACATAGGCCATAGTAGCATTGTCACCTTTTCTAAAACCACATTTTAATATACGTAGATATCCACCCGGACGAGAATAAAAATACGGACCTAATTCATTAAATAATTTTTTAACAGTAAAAATATCACGAATACGAGAAAAAACTATTCGACGATTAGCAATCGTATCATATTTTGATCGTGTAATAAGAGGCTCAATAAAACGTCGTAACTCCTTAGCTTTTGGTAAAGTTGTTTTAATATATTCATATTGAATTAAAGAACATGTCATATTTTTAAACATAGCTTTAATATGACTACGTGTCCTATTTAATGATCGCCCCTTTTTTTTATGTCTCATAATTTATATATCCTTTTAACTCTATTCAGAAATTTTAAAATTATATCTCTATAAAAACTATGTTAACTAAAATATTTATTTATCTATCAAACTATTTGGAGGCCAATTACTTAATTTCATTCCCAAAGATAACCCTTTAGAAGCTAGAATATCTTTAATTTCTGTTAGTGATTTTTTACCTAAATTAGGTGTTTTTAATAATTCTACTTCAGTTTTTTGAACTAAATCACCAATATAATGAATGCTTTCGGCTTTTAAACAATTTGCAGAACGAACAGTCAACTCCAAGTCATCTACAGGACGTAGTAGGCCCGGATCAAATTCAGGTTTTTCTTCTTTAACTACTGGCTCATGAATACCTCTTAAATCAACAAAAGATTCTAATTGTTCTGCCAAAATAGTAGCAGCTTTTCTAATAGCTTCTTCTGGATCAAGTGTACCATTAGTTTCCATTTCTATTATTAACTTGTCTAAATCAGTTCTTTGCTTTACTCTAGCAGCTTCAACATTATATGTAATGCGCTCTATAGGGCTATATGATACATCTAAAAATAATTTTCCAATAACATGATTATCTTGTAAGAGATCTTTTTGAGATTTAGCAGTAATATACCCTCTACCGCGCATTACTTTCATACGCATATCTATAAAAACATCTGGACAAGTAATATTACAAATAACATGTTTTAAGTTTATAATTTCTACAGAAGAATCGTGACTAATATCCGCAGCAATAACAGGTCCAGTGCCATTTTTTTTTAAAGATACTACTACTTCATTTTTACCAAATAATTTTATTGATAAACCTTTCAAATTCAATAAAATGTCTAGTATGTCTTCTCTTATACCTTTTTTATGCATATATTCATGCAATATACCATTTATTTCAACTTCAGTAACAGCACAACCAGACATAGAAGATAATAAAATTCTTCTTAAAGCACTACCTAGTGTATGTCCAAAACCACGCTCCAATGGTTCTAATGTAATTTTAGCATGCGTTGCACTGATTTGTTCAATATTAACTAGTCTAGGTTTTAAAAAATCTTCTACAAAGTCCTGCATACTGCCTCTCTCCGATAATCATCATAATTATTACTTTGAATATAATTCGACTATCAAATGCTCATTAATATCAGAAGATAAGTCATGACGCTCTATTGGACGTATAAATGTACCTTCCATTGTCTTATAATTAACATCTAACCAGCTACATTGCTCACGTTGTTTTATAAGTTCCATAGCAGCCTGAATTCTTAATTGTTTTTTAGAACGTTCACAAATAGAAATTTTATCTTGAACAGAAACTTGATAAGAAGGAATATTTACAATGTTATTATTCACACAGATAGATTTATGGTTAATCAACTGACGTGATTCTGCTCTAGTAGAACCAAAACCCATACGATATACAACATTATCTAAACGATTTTCTAGTAAAAATAACAAATTTTGACCGGTATTACCTTTTAACTTAGAGGCTTTTTTATAATAGTTATGAAACTGTCTTTCTAATATTCCATACAAACGTCTTATTTTTTGTTTTTCTCTTAATTGTGTACCATAACCTGATAAACGTAATTTTCTTAATCCATGTTGACCCGGAGAATGATCAATTTTACACTTAGATTCAATAGATCGTACACCTGATTTTAAAAACAAATCTGATCCTTCTCGTCTACTTAATTTTAATTTAGGACCTAAATATTTTGCCATATCTCTCTTCTCTTATTTATATGTACATAAAATCATTAAACTCTACGTTTTTTAGAGGGTCGACATCCGTTATGAGGAATAGGAGTAACATCTGTAATATTAGTAATCCGAAAACCTGAAGCGTTTAAAGCTCGAATTGTAGATTCACGACCAGGACCAGGACCTTTAACCATAATTTCTAAATTTTTTATTCCATAGTCTTTAACTCGATCAGCACATTTTTCTGCTGCTACTTGAGCAGCAAACGGAGTAGATTTTCTTGAACCTCGAAAACCAGAACCTCCAGAAGTAGCCCATCCTAGAGTATTTCCTTGACGATCAGTAATAGTAACAATTGTATTATTAAACGATGCATGAATATGCGCAATACCATCTAAAACTTGTTTTTTTATATTTTTTTTAGGAATCTTTGCTATTTTTTTTGACATAATCAATTATTTTCCTAAGTTATCTACTTTTTATTAACTTTCTAGGACCTTTGCATGTACGAGCATTTGTTTTCGTTCTTTGTCCGCGTACTGGCAAGTGTTTACGATGACGCACTCCTCTATAACAGCCAATATCCATTAACCTTTTTATGTTAATAGTTCTTTCCCTACGTAAATCTCCTTCAATAACAAGAGTAGATATAAGTTTACGCAATTTATCAATTTGTTGTTCATTTAATGTATTAATTTTAATGTCATATCTAAGATTTATAGCATTACAAATTTTTTTAGACAATGATAAACCAATTCCATAAATTCCAGTTAAAGCTATTAATACATGCTTATGATCAGGAATATTTATCCCAGCAATTCTTGTCACAAAAGTATCCTCTCTATATCTAGTAAATTAGATATCTAATTTATATATAACTACACACAACAGTATTTACTGAATTATTAAAAAATATTATCTTTATAACAAAGAAGTATATATGAATATTATCCTTGTCTTTGTTTATGTTTAGGATCATTCTTGCAAACAACACGAATTACATTTTTTCGACGAACAATTTTACAACTACGACACAATTTTTTAACTGATGCGCGAACTTTCATTGATACTCCAAAATAAACATTATACTGATATTATTTTAATTTTTTAAATATAAATTCGCTTTTTTTAATATTTTTTTATATCGAGTAGACATCATTAATGTTTGTATTTGCATAATAAATTCCATGAGTACTACTACTACAATCAATAAAGAAGTACCCCCGAAATAAAAAGGGACTTTTAAACAATAATGCATAATATCTGGTATTAAACATATAAATACAGTATACATAGAACCAATTGTTGTTAACTTTAAAACAATTTTTTTAATGTATTGTTCAGTTCGTAATCCAGGTCTAATTCCAGGCACAAAAGCACCTGATTTTTTTAAATTAGTAGCAGTATCTTTAGAATTAAACATTACACTAGTATAAAAAAAACAAAAAAATATTATTAATATTACATTTGTACATACAAAAACACTATGATTAAATTTAAAAAAATCAAAAAATTTTATTAGAAATATTTTATCATGAAAAACATGACGACAATATGTTACAATAATAGATGGAAAAAGAATCAGACTAGAAGAAAAAATAACAGGTACAACACCGGCCATATTAACTTTTAAAGGTAAGTAACTATGATGTGATGAATGCATATTTCTACCTTGATGACGACGAGCATAGCACACAACAATGTTACGTTGACTTTTTTCGAAAAATACTACTGTAAAAATTACAAATAACATAACTAGCAGTATCGATAACAAATATAAATTATTAAAATTATAAATATTCATTACAGAAAATGTTTTGTTTATAGAAACAGGCAAAGAGGATATTATTCCAAAAAAAATTATTAAAGAAATACCGTTACCTATTCCTTTATCTGTAATAAATTCTCCTAACCACATCAAAAAAATAGTTCCTGTTACCATGCTAATGATTGAAATTATATAAAAATAAAAATCTGTAAACACAAAAATATTTTGCATACCAGGAATAAACGGTAGTCCAATCACAACACTAATTGATTGAATTACAGATAAAAATAATGTTAAATATTTAGTATACTGGTTAATTTTTTTTGTTCCTTCTTCTCCTTCTTTTTTTAAATTACGTAAATGTGAGCAAATCAATGTTAATAACTGCATTATAATAGAAGAGGAAATATATGGCATTACACCCAGCGTAAATATTGAAATACGATTTAAAGATCCTCCAGAAAAAATATTAAACATAGTAAACAAAGAACTATTTTTATGGATAAGGAATTGTTCTAAAACCTTCATATTAATACCTGGAATAGGTATAAAAGAACCAATACGAAATATTATAATAGCAACAAGTACCAATAACATTCTTTTTTTTAAATTATATAATATAGACATAATGTATTTTCTGTTAGTAGTAAAATTATTTAAATAAAAAACATTTAGTTTGTAATCATTCCTCCAATTGATTCAATATATAACCGTACTCCTTTAGTAACAGATAATCCAGAAATTACTATTGGTTTTTCTATCATTCCAATCTTGATA
Organism: Buchnera aphidicola (Cinara splendens); assembly: GCF_900698975.1. Taxonomy (NCBI): domain Bacteria; kingdom Pseudomonadati; phylum Pseudomonadota; class Gammaproteobacteria; order Enterobacterales; family Erwiniaceae; genus Buchnera; species Buchnera aphidicola. Next base: position 387,659 of record NZ_LR217722.1, read on the forward strand.
ATCTTAACATATCTAATATTTTTTTTAATTAAATTTGTTTTTTTTAAAACAGACATATTTATTATCTTGAAATGAGAAATTCTATTCAATTCAAACAATCTAACTTCATCTATAAACATTTTCTTTTTGGATGTAAAACCAAATTTAGGAATTCTTCTATATAAAGGTGTTTGTCCTCCTTCAAAACTTTTTCTAACCTTTCCTCCCGATCTAGATTTTTGACCTTTATGTCCTCTTCCACCTGTTTTTCCTAAACCTGAACCAATCCCTCTACATATACGTTTTCTTTTTTTTTTTATATATATGGAGTTCGACAATACATTTAGATACATAATTTTTCCTCTTTATTAACAGACACCATATAAGAAACTTTTTTAATCATACCACGAATAGATGGAGTATCTTCTCGTTGTACAGTATCACCAATATGACGTAAACCTAATCCTTTAATCGTAGCTATATGTTTAGGTAAACGACCAATTTTACTTTTTATTTGCGTAATAAAAATTTTTTTCATAAACAAAAATACACCATTTTATTTTAAATATTAATAATAGATTTACTAAGTTTTTGTGCTATCATTTCTGGTGATCGAATTTTTTTTAAACCATCAATGGTAGCTCTAACTACATTGATAGGATTAGTAGATCCATATATTTTAGCTAAAATATTCTGAATTCCTACGACTTCTAATACAAACCTCATTGCACCACCAGCAATAATTCCGGTACCATCTGATGCAGGTTTCATAAATATCTTAGATCCTGTATGAGAACCATATACCGAATGTTGTATAGTATTTCTATGTAATGGAATTATAATCATATTTTTTCTAGCTCTTTCCATAGATTTTTGAATAGCTGCAGGAACTTCCCGAGCCTTTCCATAACCAAAACCTACTTTTCCTTTACCGTTACCTACTACTGTCAAAGCAGTAAAAGAAAAAATTCTTCCTCCCTTCACTGTTTTAGAGACACGATTAACTATAATTAATTTTTCCTGTAAATCTAGAGATAATTTTTTATCAAAATTCATATATGTCATCCTTTTCTATTTAAAAAACCAAACCAGATATACGAGCAGATTCCGCTAATTCTTTAACTCGACCATGATATTTAAAACCAGAACGATCAAAAAAAACAATTTTTATTCCTTTTTGTAATGCTCTTTCAGCAATTAATTGTCCAATTATTTTAGCAGAATGTTTATTACCAGTATAGGTATGGTTAATGTTTAATTTTTTAAACTCTACAGTAGAAGCACACGTAGAAACAATAGATTCTTTAGAAACTATAATTTGTGCGTATATATGTTTAGATGTACGATGCACTACTAAGCGAAATAATTGATTAGAATATTTATTTTTACGTATTTTAGTGCATCGACGAATTCGTGAATATTTTTTATTAATTTTTCCTTTCATACTATTTTTTTTTAGCCTCCTTAATACGTACAGTTTCATGCAAATAACGAATACCTTTTCCTTTATAAGGTTCAGGAACACGATATAATCGTATATTTGCTGCTACTTGTCCAACTAATTGTTTATCTATACTCTTTAAAACAATCTCACTTTGAGATATAATTGAAGCTGTTACTATATGTGGAATTTTATAAATTACAGGATGCGAAAAGCCTAAATATAATTTTAGGATATTTTTACTTTCTAGTATAACACGATACCCAACACCCAATAAATTTAATTGTTTTTTAAAACCTTCTGTAACACCTAAAATCATAGAATAAACTAAAGAACGACAAGTACCAGCTTGCATCCAACCGTATGATGTAGATAAATGATTATGTGAAAAAAACAAAGAACCATCTTTTTTAAGAATTTTTACACATACATGTATTATGCGCGTTAATGAACCTAAAGGTCCGTTTACTGTAATTTTGTAATTAGATAAATCAACAGCTACATTATTTGGAATGATAATAGATGATTTTGCAACACGAGACATTTTTATATTCCTCTATTCAAAAATATTAATAAACTTAACTTACATAACATATAATTTCTCCACCTAATCCTTTTTTTCGTGCAATTTTATTAGTCATTATTCCCCTAGAAGTAGAAAGAATAGCGATACCTAAATTATTCATTACAACAGGTATTTTATATTTCGTACAATACCGACGTAGACTTGGACGACTAACTCTAGAAATATGTTCAATAACTGATTTTCCATTATAATATTTTAAAAAAATCTTTAATTGAGAAATATGAATATTCTGTATTTTATAATTACAAATATATCCTTCATACTTCAAAACTTTAATAATATTTTCTTTAATTTTAGAAAAAGGAACAGTTACAAAAATTTTATTAGAATGTTGACCATTACGAATAGATGTCAACATATCTGATATGGGATCTTGCATACTCATAAAATACACCTTATATCATATAATTAAGTTAATTTATAATATCTAAAAATTACCAACTTGCTTTTGTTAAACCCGGTATTTCTCCTCGCATAGCAGATTCACGTAACTTCATACGACTCAATCCAAACTTGCGAAGAAAAGCGTGTGGACGTCCAGTTTGTCGACAACGATTACGTTGTCGTGATGGACTAGAATCTCTAGGAAGAGTTTGTAGTTTAAGCATAGCATTCCAACGATCTTTATCTAATGATAATTTTGATTTTATGATTTTTTTTAATTGAACACGCGCTGAATAATATTTAATTGCTAATTTAACTCTTTTAATTTCTCTAAATTTCATAGATTGTTTTGCCATTATTTTTACCATTATAATTTTATTTTTGAAAAGGAAAATTAAATGCTGAAAGTAAACGCTCACATTCCTGATCAGAATTAGCATTTGTAGTAATTGTAATATCCATGCCTCTAATAGAATCAATTTTTTCGTAATTAATTTCAGGAAAAATAATTTGTTCACGAATGCCTAAGCTATAATTACCCGTACCATCAAATGATTTTCGTGATAAACCTCTAAAATCACGTATACGAGGTATTGCAATAGTTATTAATTTATCAAAAAAATCCCATTTTCTTGTTCCTCTTAAAGTAACCTTACATCCTATTGGATAACCCTTACGAATTTTAAAAGTTGCAATAGATTTTTTAGCAACAGTTATAACTGGTTTTTGACCAGAAATTCTCATTAAATCATTCATAGCATGTTCTAATACTTTTTTATCTGTTACGGATTTTCCTATACCCATATTTAAAGTAATTTTTTCAATTTGAGGAACAGCCATAACGGTAGAATAATTTAATTCCTTCATTAACGTAGGAATTACATAATTTAAATAATAAAGATGTAGTCTTTTCATACTTTAATTTCCTTACTTTACTTCAATAATTCTTTAGTAGATTTATATCTGCGCATTTTTTTGCCATTAATCCAACAAAATTCTATTTTATCCGCTTTATTGGTTTCTTTATTAAAAATAGAAACGTTAGAGATATGAATAGGCAACTCTCTTGAAATAATTCCAGCTACTTGTTGTTTTTCTGGAATTGCTTTTTGATGTTTTTTAACTAAATGAACACCTTGAACAATAACTGTTCTATCGCTATAACACATCTTTTGTACTATACCTATTTTACCTTTATCTCTTCCTGTTAATACTATCACTACATCATGAAAACGTATTTTTGCAGCCATTATTTAGTTTCCTTATCATAATACTTCTGGAGCTAAAGAAATAATTTTCATAAAAGATTCTGTTCTTAATTCTCTTGTCACAGGACCAAATATCCGAGTTCCAATAGGCTGACCGGTTGTATCATTTAAAATAACACATGCATTATTATCAAAACAAATCATTGATCCGTCTGATCTACGAATCCCTTTTTTAGTACGAACAATAACTGCTTTCATAACATCACCTTTTTTAACTTTACTACGAGGAATTGCCTCTTTAATTGCTACTTTAATTATATCACCAATTCCAGCATATCGTCGACGAGAACCTCCTAATACTTTTATGCACATAACTAATCGAGCGCCAGAATTATCAGCTACATATAAAATGGTTTGTACTTGAATCATATATAATCCTATATTTTTTATATAAAATATAAAGTTTTAAAAATATAAATATTAAAATATAATAACAGAAGACATGAAACTATCTATTCATAATTCTCATGCCTCCGTGTATAAAAATAAAAAATTTTAAATAAAAGATTTTTCTAAAATACGCAAAAGAGTCCAAGATTTAGTCTTAGAAATTGGTCGGCATTCATAAATTTCAACTATATCACCAATTTTACAAGCATCTTGTGGATCATGTACACATAATTTTGTTCTTTTTTTTACAAATTTTCCATAAATAACGTGTTTTATTTTACGATCTATATTTACAATTACAGATTTTTGCATTTTATTACTAACAACACAACCTTTTAAAATGTTTTTTTTATCATTCATTATGTATTATTTATCCGATCTGTTAAAACAGTTTTTATGCGTGCAATTTCTTTTCTAATTTTTTTCATTATATGAGTTTTTTTTAGTTTTCCAGATGCTAATTGTAAACGCATATTTAATTGTTCCTGCAATAACTCTAATAATTTTTTTTTTAAATCTTGTTTACTAGTATCATATTGTGTAATATTATGCATAATTAGAATACCGTTTTAGAAACAAAAATAGTTTTAATAGGTAATTTAGATGAGGCTAATTTGAAAACAGAACGTGATTCTTGTTCAGAAATACCTTCAATTTCATATAGTATTTTTCCAGGTTGAACTAAAGCAACCCAGTATTCTACATTACCTTTACCTTTTCCCATGCGTACTTCTAAAGGTTTTTGTGTAATAGGTTTATCAGGAAACACACGAATCCACATTTTTCCTTGACGTTTAACTGATCTAGTGATTGTCTTACGAGCTGATTCAATTTGTCTAGCTGTCAGCCTACCCCTATCAATAGCTTTTAAACCATACGTTCCAAAACTTATTTTATTATCAACCGAAAGACCTCTATTTTTTCCTTTATGCATTTTACGAAACTTAGTACGTTTTGGTTGTAACATACACACATCTCCGTAATTTTATCTACGATATTTTCGAGAAAATTTTTTCATAAAACCAAATTTTTTTTTATCTTGTAATTTATCTAAAACCATTCCACCTAATATTTCACCTTTAAAAATCCATACTTTTACACCAATAACTCCATATGTAGTATGTGCTTCTGATGCACTATATTCGATATTAGCCCTCAAAGTATGTAAAGGAACTCTGCCCTCTCTGTACCATTCTCTTCGCGCAATTTCTACTCCACCTAAACGTCCACTCACTTCAATTTTTATACCTTTTGCGCCTTGACGTATAGCGTTTTGTACAGAACGTTTCATAGCTCTACGAAACATTATTCTTCTCTCTAATTGAGATGCAATGTTATCAGCTACTAATTTAGCATCTAGTTCTGGTTTTCGAATTTCAGAAATATTAATTTGAGCTGGAACCGATGTTAAATTAGAAATTTGAATTCGTAATTTTTCAACATCTTCACCTTTTTTACCAATTACAATGCCAGGTCTAGCTGTATAAATAGTTAATTTAATACTTTTCGATAAACGTTCAATAATTATTTTTGAAATAGATGCAGTAATCAACTTTTTCATTATAAATCTACGCACTTGAAAATCACTATCTATATAATTTGAAAATTCTTTTTTACTAGCAAACCAAATAGAGTTCCACGATTTAATAATACCTAATCGCATACCATTAGGATGTACTTTTTGACCCATTATAATCCTCCACAACGTTTTATATCAGATAAAACAATTGTTACATGACTAGTTCTTTTTAAAATCCTATCTGCTCTACCTTTTGCTCTAGGCATCATACGTTTCATACTACTACCACTATTAACAAAAATTTGTGAAATAGTTAATATTTTTAAATCAATATCATAATTATGTTCAGCATTAGCCAAAGCTGAATGCAGTAATTTTTTTATTAACAATGCTGATTTTTTGTTTACACTAGATAAAATTCGTAATGCTAATAATGCTTTTTTACCGCGAATAATATTAGCTATTAGACGAATTTTTTGAGCAGAAGAACGAATTTGATTATATTTCGCTAATATATTCATTTTTTTTTCTTTATTATTTATTTTAAGGTTTTTTTAATTTTTTTATCTGCAATATGTCCTCTATAAGTTCTAGTCATAGAAAATTCTCCTAACTTATGACCAACCATTTCTTCTGTAATAAATACTGGAATATGCTGACGACCATTATGAACAGATATAGTCAAACCAATCATATTAGGAAAAATGGTAGAACGTCTAGACCAAGTACGAACTGGTTTTTTTTTTTCTTCTTTTAAAGACTTCTGAACTTTTTTTAATAAATGACCATCAATAAAAGGACCTTTCCGAAGAGAGCGAGGCATATACAATTATCCTATAGTTATTTTTTTCTATGACGTATAATAAACGATTCAGTTCGTTTATTTTTACGAGTTTTTTTACCTTTCGTATTTACACCCCACGGACTAACTGGATGTTTACCAAAATTCCTTCCTTCACCACCACCATGTGGATGATCGATAGGATTCATAGCTGTACCACGTACTGTAGGTCGAACACCTCGATGACGAGTAGCTCCAGCTTTACCTAACATACGTAACATATGTTCTGAATTACCTACTTCACCTATTGTAGCTCGACATTCTACATGTATTTTTCTTAATTCTCCTGAACGTAAACGAACAACAGAATATGTATCATCTTTAGAAATTAATTGCGCATAACTACCAGCAGATCTGGCTATTTGCCCTCCCTTACCAATTTTTACCTCAATATTATGCATTACCGTTCCTATAGGAATATTTTTAATAGGTAAAGCATTTCCAGTTTTAATTGATACTGAAGAACCTGATTCAATTACATCACCTATTTGAATACCTTTAGGTTCTAAAATATAGTACCTACTGCCATCTTTATATAATATAAGTGCAATATTAGACGATCGATTTGGATCATATTCAATTCTTTGAACAACCGCTTTAATATTATCCTTACATCGTTTAAAATCAATACAACGATATAGTCTTTTATGTCCTCCACCTATATGTCTAGTAGTAATACGACCGCAATTATTTCTTCCTCCAGTTTTAACTTTAGTCTGTAAAAGAGGTGCGTAAGGTTTTCCTTTATACAAACCAGGATTATTTACTTTAATTACATGACGCCTACCAGGAGATGTTGGCTTACACTTTATAATTGTCACATAAACTCCTTATCATATTCATTTAGAATGTCCTAAAAATTCTAAGTTTTGACCAGATTGTAAAATTACATAAGCTTTTTTCCAATCCATGCGCTTACATACTTTATTTTTTTGACGTTTTTTCTTTCCTTTAATAATCAAGGTATTAATTTTATATACTCGAACCTGAAAAATTTTTTCAACAGCTAGTTTAATTTCTAATTTAGTAACATTTTTTTTTACTTTAACTACTACGGTATTATGTTGTTGCATAGAATTGGATGTTTTCTCAGAAACATGCGAAGATAATAGCACTTTTAATAATTTTTCTGTAAGAATCATTGAAACATATCCTCAATTTTTTTAATCGCTGATATTGTAATTAATATAGTATCATATGATATCAAACTAACAGGATTAATAGCATTAACACTCAACACACATACATAATATAAGTTTCTAGCAGCATAAGACAAATTTTGATCAATCGGATCAGTAATAATCAGAACACGTTTGAAATTCATAGATTGTAATTTTTTAAACAAAATTTTTGTTTTAGGAGATTCTAAAAAAAAATCTGCAAATAAAAATAAACGATTTTGTCTAATTAATTCTGAAAAAATACTTTTCAAAGCGCCTTGATACATTTTTTTATTTATTTTTAAAATATATTTTTTAGGTTTAGCTGCAAAAGTTACACCACCTGATCTCCAAATAGGACTTCTTAAAGATCCTGCTCGTGCCTTACCTGTACCTTTTTGTCTCCATGGTTTTTTACCTGAACCAGATACTTCTGAACGACTTTTTTGAGCTTTACTTCCTTGTCTTTTACGAGCCAAGTAGGTAACTACAGTTTGATGAACTAGAGATTCATTAAACGATACGTTAAAAACTTTCTCAGATAATACATGTATTTCATTAGTATCCTGTAATATCAATTCCATACTCCATACTCCTTTATTTTTCCTTAACAGAAGGTTTTAAAACTATGTCACTTCCAACATAACCAGGAATAGATCCTTTAATTAACATTATTTTTTTAATATCATCTATTTTAATAATGCTCAAATTTTGAATGGTAATACATGTATTACCTAAATGACCGGACATTTTTTTACCCTTAAAAACATGTCCCGGAGTTTGATTTTGACCAATCGAACCTGGAACACGATGAGATAAAGAATTTCCATGAGTAGCATCTTGCATTCTAAAATTCCAGCGTTTAACCGTCCCAGAAAATCCTTTTCCTTTTGAAACACCAGTTACATCCACCCGTTTCACATTACTAAATGAATTAATAGTTATTCTTTGACCACATTTAAATCGCAATACCTTTTTACACCTAAATTCCCATAAACCTCTACCTACAGAAGCCTTGTATTTTAAAAAATGACCTTTTTCTGGTTTCAGAATATTATTTTTTTTTTTTATTCCTGTAGTTACTTGAATAGATTCATAATTATCTGTTTTTAATGATTTAATCTGTACTACAAAATTATCTAAAACTTCTATTAAAGTTACTGGTATGGATAAACTATCCTTTGTAAAAATACGCGTAATTCCTAATTTTTTTCCTACTAAACCTATCATTTCTTATTTACCTTTATTAATTAATAAATAAAATTACATACTAAATTACTTTTAACCTAAACTAATTTGTACATCTACACCAGCAGCAAGATCTAATCGCATTAAAGCATCTACAGTTTTTTCAGTTGGCTGCACAATATCAATTAATCGTTTGTGAGTTCTGATTTCATATTGATCACGAGCATCTTTGTTAACATGTGGCGATATTAAAATAGTAAACCTTTCCTTTTTTGTAGGTAAAGGAATAGGACCTAAAACTTTAGCTCCAGTACGTTTTGCTGTATCTACAATTTCTATTGTAGACTGATCAATTAAACGATAATCAAAAGCCTTTAAACGAATACGAATTCTTTGATTCTGCATAAATACAGAACTCCTTTATTTAAATAAAACTTATCCCTATAAACTTCACTTAAAAAAATCAACATATTTATAAGTATAAATGATTCATTATAAAAAACAGGTTTAAAAATTTTACATACAACATAAAATAATAATTTTTAAAAGTAATTAAAATTAAGTTTCTACTTATATTTTTAATATGTCAAGAAAAGAGATAAAGCTCTATTCTTGACAAAACATAAAAACATTGATATATAATAAAATTTATATTAATATTATGCAATAACTTTTATAACTACACCCGCTCCAACTGTTCTACCTCCTTCTCGAATTGCAAAACGTAATCCTTCAGACATAGCAATAGGATGTATTAAAGTTACTGTCATTTTTATGTTATCACCAGGCATAACCATTTCTACATTCTCTGGTAATTCAATTGATCCGGTAACATCTGTAGTACGAAAATAAAATTGAGGACGATATCCTTTAAAAAAAGGAGTATGTCTTCCTCCTTCTTCTTTAGATAATACATATACTTCAGATTCAAATTTTAAATGAGGATGAATAGTGCCAGGTTTAGATAGAACTTGTCCGCGTTCAATATCATCACGTTTTGTTCCTCTCAATAAAATACCAACATTTTCTCCAGCACGACCTTCATCTAATAATTTACGAAACATTTCTACACCTGTACATATTGTTTTAACTGTCGGTTTAATTCCTACAATTTCAATTTCTTCGCCAACCTTAACAATACCTCGCTCAATACGCCCAGTTACTACCGTACCCCTACCTGAAATAGAAAATACATCTTCTATTGGTAGCAAAAAGGGAGCATCAATCGCTCTCGTTGGTATAGGAATATATTTATCTAAATGATTAGATAATTCAATAATTTTATCTTCCCAAATTTTATCACCTTCTAAAGCTTTTAAAGCAGACCCTCTAACAATTGGAATATCATCTCCTGGAAAATCATATTGTGTTAATAAATCACGTACTTCCATCTCTACTAATTCTAGTAATTCTTCATCATCTACCATATCACATTTATTTAAAAAAACGATAATATGTGGAACACCAACTTGTCTACCTAACAAGATATGTTCCCGAGTTTGAGGCATAGGACCATCAGTAGCAGCTACCACCAGAATCGCTCCATCCATTTGAGCAGCTCCAGTAATCATATTCTTGATATAATCTGCATGTCCAGGACAATCAACATGAGCGTAATGACGAAGTTCTGTGTCATATTCAACATGCGAAGTATTAATAGTAATTCCTCTAGCCTTCTCTTCTGGAGCATTATCAATTTGCTCAAATGCACAAGCTTTACCACCAAATCGTTTAGATAAAACAGTCGTAATAGCTGCTGTTAAAGTAGTTTTTCCGTGATCTACATGTCCAATAGTTCCCACATTAATATGTGGTTTAGAACGATTAAATTTTTCTTTTGACATCATTTATTCCTGTAGTTATTCAACTTATTTTTTAAAAAAAATTACTGAAAATTATTACATATTTTATAAAAAAAAAGATTATCGATTAGAGATAATATCTGTACAAATTGTTTTAGGTGCTTCAGTATATTTTATGAATTCCATAGAATACGATGCTCTACCTTGTGTTTGAGAACGTAAATCAGTTGCATATCCAAACATTTCAGACAAAGGAATATGCGCCTTAATATTTTTTCCTCCTAAAGAATCATCCGTCATTCCTTCAATAATACCTCTACGTCGATTAATATCTCCAATTACATCTCCCATGTATTCTCCAGGAGTTTCTACCTCTACTTGCATAATTGGTTCCAATAAAATTGGCTGCGCTTGTTTAAATGCTGCCTTAAATGCATAAGAAGCAGCTAACTTAAAAGCTAATTCAGAAGAATCTACGTCATGATAAGAACCATCGTGCAAACGAATACCAATACCAACTACAGGATATCCTGCTAATGGACCAGATTTTAATTGTTCTTGAATACCTTTATCAATAGAAGAAATATACTCCCCGGGAATTACTCCACCTTTAATATCATTAATAAATGAATATTCAGAACTATTAGTTTTTAAAGGAAAAATATCAATTACAACATGTCCATATTGACCACGACCACCAGACTGTTTAATATGTTTACCTTCTACACCTACTACTTTAGTTAAAATAGTTTCACGATAAGCAACTTGTGGTTTTCCAATATTTGCATCTACATTAAATTCACGCTTCATGCGATCAATTATAATCTCTAAATGTAACTCTCCCATACCTGCAACAATAGTTTGATTAGATTCATGATCTGTCCATACTCTAAAAGAAGGATCTTCTCTGGCTAGTCTGTTTAGAGCAAGTCCCATTTTTTCTTGATCAACTTTAGTTTTCGGTTCTACAGCAATTGAAATAACTGGTTCTGGAAAATCCATCTTTTCCAATATAATTGGATTCTTAACATCACACAATGTATCGCCTGTAGTAACATTTTTTAAACCAATAGCTGCAGCAATATCACCTGAATATACTGCTTTAATTTCTTCACGTTTATTCGCATGCATTTGCACAATTCGACCAAATCTTTCAGTATGATTTTTTACAGAGTTTAAAACTACATCTCCTGATCGAACGATACCAGAATAAACACGAAAAAAAGTTAAATTTCCTACAAAAGAATCAGAAGCAATTTTAAAAGCAAGAGCAGAAAAAGGTTGTTTATCATTTAATTTACAATTAGAAACAGAAACATCCTGATTACATATAAAATTTTTCATGTCATGAATATCAGCAGGTGATGGTAAATATTCAATAATAGCATCTAATAAAGCTTGTACACCTTTATTTTTAAAAGCCGAACCACATGTTATTAAAGTAATTTCATTATTTAAAGCTCTATTTCTTAATCCTAATTTAATATCATCTTCACTTAATTCTTCAGTTTGTAAATATTTTTCCATTAATTGATCATTTGCTTCAGCAGCAATTTCAACTAAATTCATGTGCCATTTTTTTGAAATAGATAATAATTCTTCTGGAATATCATAGTATTTAAAAGTTACACCTTGATCTTTTTCAAGCCACTTAATAGCTTTCATTTTTATTAAATCAACTACACCTTTAAAATTTTCCTCTGAACCAATCGCTAATTGAATAGGTACTGCTAAAGTATGTAATCTAGTATGAATTTGATCTACTACTTTAAAAAAATCAGCACCGACTCGATCCATTTTATTTATAAAAGCAATCCGAGGAACTTTATATTTATTCGCCTGTCTCCATACAGTTTCTGATTGTGGTTGTACTCCTCCTACAGCACAATAAATCATTACTACTCCGTCTAATATTCTCATAGATCGTTCTACTTCAATTGTAAAGTCAACATGACCAGGAGTATCAATAATATTAATTCTATGTGATAAAAATTGTTTAGCCATACCCGACCAAAAAGTAGTAGTTGCAGCAGAAGTAATAGTAATACCGCGTTCTTGTTCTTGAGCCATCCAATCCATTGTAGCTGCACCATCATGCACTTCGCCAATTTTATGATTGATTCCAGTATAAAATAATATACGTTCTGTTGTAGTGGTTTTACCTGCATCAATATGTGCACTAATACCAATATTCCTATACTGAGCAATCGGTGTTGTACGCGTCATAAAAATCCTCTTGCAAATCTGTTTTTTATAAAAATATAAAATATATCGTTAAATGATATAATTTTTAAAAAATATACAGTTACCAACGATAATGGGCAAAAGCTTTATTCGCATCTGCCATCTTGTGAACTTCTTCACGTTTTCGAACAGCTGAACCTTTATTTCCTATAGCATCTAATAATTCATTAGTCAATCGAATTGACATAGATTTATCTGTGCGCTTACGAGCTGCAGCTACAATCCATCGCATAGCTAAAGCATTTTTTCTAGTTGGGCGAACCTCAACTGGAACTTGATACGTCGATCCTCCTACACGACGAGATTTTACTTCCACTGATGGTTTAACGTTATCTAAAGCTAAAATAAAAATATCTAGTTCTTCTTTTTTTATTTTTTGAGAAACGGCTGATAAAGCTGAATAAACGATATTTTCAGCAATAGATTTTTTACCGTCAACCATTAATATATTAATAAATTTAGCTAATAAATCTGAAGAAAATTTTGGATCAGGTAAAATTTTACGTTGACCTATTATACGACGACGAGGCATATTAACACTCCTTAATAATATTTATACTTTTAACTTTTTAACACCGTATTTAGATCGACTTTTTTTTCTATCTTTAACACCGGAACAATCCAAAGAACCTCTAACTACATGATACCTAACACCAGGTAAATCTTTTACTCGACCACCTCGAATTAAAATCACTGAATGTTCTTGTAAATTATGTCCTTCACCCCCAATATATGCTGTAACTTCATAACCATTTGTTAATTTAACACGACATACTTTTCTTAATGCAGAATTCGGTTTTTTTGGAGTTGTTGTATATACTCTTGTACATACGCCTCTTCGTTGAGGACATCCAGATAAAGCAGGAACATTAGTTTTAGTTATTTTTCGAGTCCTAGGAGTACGGACCAGTTGATTAATTGTAGACATATATTCTCCAAAATACTTTATTTTAAAAATTCACTAAAAAAATCTTTAACTATATCTAAAAATTATATAAATAATATGATATTTTACTTATATATAATAATTTATTACAATAATTACCAAGTCATATTAGAGGCGTGGCTATATGTTAACAAAACAAAACTTTCATAATTTAATAAAATTAAATTATTTTTATTATTTTTTTGTAATAACCCTCTAGCAAATAAATCATTTTTTAAGAAATAAATTAAATTAAAATTTTTATATATTTTTTTTAAATAAGAATCATTAATCACACTTAATATTACACCATCCTGAATACATATTAAATCATCAAATTTAGAGCTAAAAGACAACAAAGAAGGTATAGATATACGATATGGAGAATTTAATAAAATATGTAACATATTATTTAACAATTACCATTTTAAAATAAAATCAAATCGATTTATTTGACTTTTAATACAAGATTTATTTAAAAATTCTACTGGTAATAAAAAGTCATCACAATCTTTAAAACCACGCTGATGAGCTGATCTTTTACAAAAAAAAAAGTGTTTTATTCCATATAACAACAAAACCTTAAATGAAAGAGAATAATTGTGTAGTTTAACTAATTCTGGTTTCTGATGTAATATTAATTGAAATATACCATCATCAATAAAAAAAAGAGCAATTTTATTGCAACTCAACGAACAAGAAATAACAAAGTCAAGTCCTTCTCTACCAATATTATCTCCATATGGAGCATTAGAAAAAATAAAAGCCATTGATTTCATAAAAAATAAATATATTTCCAAAATTAGAATTGTACAATACGATCACAGGTACGTATAGAGTACGATAATTCCATCAACGTTACACATTTAAAAGAAGAAGAAAAAATTTTTTGATAATTTTTAATCTTTTTAGTAGATTCGTTTGATAAAATTCCTCTCCTATGGGCAGCGCTAGGACAAATACATAACTGAATATTATAAGTTTTTTTTAAACTAATCCATCCATTTAAAACATTAAATTCATTACTGGGAAGATTAATCATACAATTAGAGTTATATACTCCGGAAGCATAAAAAAAAATTTTACTAATACTAAAATTTAGTTCAAGAACAGATTTTGAAAATAAAAAAGCACTTATAGCATTTTGAGTATCATAAGGAGGACCAGTAACAATTACTATGTAATTCATATTATGACCATACTAATAAACTTTTTTCTTGTTTATAATTAATGTAATTTATATTTTTAATATACAACCATTACTAAAAACCAGTAACAAGTTTTAATATTTAATAATAAAAATAATCATGTAGATGTTTTACACAATAATTGATATTATTTCAATTACCAAGCATATCAAAGTGATAATATATTATACGTGAAAAAATAATTAAATATTATAATTATTTTATATAAGATAAAATATCTCATTTCATAAATTTAAAACACGAAAAACACTATATAATTTTTTTGTACTGTGCTTTAAAGCATTTTCTTTACCATGCATCAAAATATCAATTAAATAATCTTCATCTTTTCTAAATTTATAGTATACAGCTTGTATTTCAGAAATAAAGTTACATACAATATCTGATAGTTTTTCTTTAAAACTAGAATATTGATAATTTTTAAATTCATCTTCTAATATTGAAATTTTTTTGCTTGTAAGACAAGAAAAAATGGACAGTAAATTGGATACTCCTGGTTTATTAAAAACATCATAACGAATACAATCAGAAGAACAGTCAGAATCCGTTAATGCACGTTGTAATTTTAAACGTATAGAATCAATATTCTCAAGTAAAAATATTGTGTTATTAATATTTTTATCCGATTTTGACATTTTTTTTTCTGGATTCTGTAAAGCCATTATTTTATTGCCTATAGGTAACATTAAAACATCTGGGATAATAAAAATGTTTCCATATATAGCATTAAAGCGATGAGCAATCTTTTGAACTAATTCTAAATGTTGTTTTTGATCTAAACCTACTAAAACACAATTTGTGTGATATAATAAAATATCAGCAGCCATCAAAACAGGGTAACAAAACAAAGATAGACTAGTAGTCTTATTTTTTAGCAAAAATCTTTGTTTAAATTGCGTCATACGAGATAATTCACCAAAATAAACAAAATTACTCAAAATCCAGTATAATTGACTATGCGTATGTACATCTGATTGTACAAAAATTATACTACTGTTAGGATCAACACCACATGATAAATACAATGCTACCATATCTAATATATTAGTAGAAAAATTATTTTTCATGCTATTTTTATTGCTATTTCTAGGATAAGTAGTTAAAGCATGTAAATCAGCAATACAAAAAAAACATTTATATTTTTTTTGTATATATTTCCAATTACACATAGTTCCACAGTAATTACCTAAGGTAGGCCAACCTGTAGGTTGAATTCCTGTAAACATAATATCTTTTTTTTTAGTATCTAACATATAAAAAAACCTTAAAAATTTTTAAAAATAAATAATATTTATTGACTACTTAAACTAAAGATTAATTATCTATAATAATATCTGTTAATTTTCTTATTGTTTTCAAATAATCATCTGAATGAAAAATAGCAGAACCAACGACTACATAATCAGCACCTGATTGTATTACATTTACAATATTAGATAAACTAATTCCTCCATCTACTGATAAAAGAATATTCTTTTGACTTTTATCAATTAAAGATCGTACTTGTTGAATTTTTTTTAACACATATGTCAAAAATTTTTGACCACCAAAACCTGGATTCACAGCCATTACTAAAATTAAATCTAATTCATCAATTACATAATCTAAAAAATGCAAAGAAGTAGATGGATTTAAGGCTAAACCAACACCGCAATCTATTTTTTTAATTAGTTGTATAGTTCTATCTAAATGATTAGTAGATTCGGGATGGATTGTAATAAACTGTACATTTAAATTTGCAAATAAAGGAATTAATGAGTCAACCGGAGAAGCCATTAAATGAACATCAAAAAATACTTTTATTCCACTATTTTTTATTGATTTTAATATCATAGGTCCCATCGTTAAATTGGAAACATAATGATTATCCATAACGTCAAAATGAATTAAATTACATCCTGCCTTAAGAACTTCCTGTATTTCTTTTCCTAATCGACAAAAATTTGCAGATAAAATAGATGGAACCACTACAACACGTTTCATGAATTTCCTTAATCATTACTATTTTTATATTTAAATAAATAATGCTATTTTATAAATAAAAAATAAAATTTATTTATATCAATTAAAATAAAAATTTCATATTATATAAATAATACTAATTATTAAAATTAACACTTATCTTCTTGAAATTTTTTTATAAATTGTAATATATTAGTATTTTCAATAGAAGAAAACAACTTTACTTTTCCAATAGAAACAGGAAGAATCAATCGTATCCTTCCAGATAATACTTTTTTATCTCGTAACATAAATTCAAGATAATCTTGAGGCAACATACTTTTAGGACCTTTAATTGGTAAACCTATTCTATAAAAAATATTTTTTATTCTAGACAAACAATCTTTATGCAACATATTTAATTGAACAGATAAATACGCTGACATCACGATACCTACAGAAACTGCTTCGCCATGCAACCATTTACCATATCCAACATATGCTTCAATAGCGTGTGCAAAACTATGCCCTAAGTTTAAAAAAAATCGTAAATTACTTTCTTTTTCATCAGATTCAATAACCAAAGCTTTTAATTCACAACATTTCTTTATACAATATAATAGCGTATCTTTTTGTAATTGTAATATTTTAAAACAATTTTTTTCTAGCCACATAAAAAATTTATAGTCAAAAATAATAGCATATTTAATAATCTCTGCCATTCCAGAAATTATATGTTCTCTTGGTAGAGTTGATAAAAAATCAATATCAATTAATACTCCTTTAGGTTGCCAAAAAGAACCAATCATATTTTTACCTAATATATGATTAACTCCTGTTTTTCCTCCAATAGAAGCATCTACTTGAGCCAAGAGAGTAGTCGGTACTTGAAAAAAATTAACTCCTCTTTGATATATAGAAGCAACAAAACCAGTAATATCTCCTACTACCCCACCTCCTATTGCAATTAATGTTACATCTCTTCCATATGGTTTTTTTAGTAAAAAATATATAATATTTTCAACTTCTTTTAAATTCTTATAAAACTCACCATCTGGAATACTAAAAATAGGTATATTTTTTATATTTTTATTAATATCATAAAGTTTATTTTTGAAAATCATATTTTCAATAGTATTATTTGTAATAATAACATTATTTGTATTATTCAATAAAATAGTCGATATAAAAAAATTTTTTAATATATTACAACCAATGCTAATATCATAACTACTATTCTTTAAATTAACATGTACTTTATCTACCATACTTATCAACCCATATTTCGTTTAAAAATAAAAATAATTTAATTAACTTTGCTAAAATCATAAAAAAATCGTATGATATTTGAAGCTATACATGGAACATCATTATTAACTGTATCAACAACAAAATCAGATATCTTGTTATATATTGGATCACGAATAACTGATAACGATCTTAATATCTTCTCATTTTCATTACTTTTTAAAGATAGCAAAGGTCTTTTTTTATCCATTTTAGTTCGTATTAATTGTTCTTTTATTGAAGTACGTAAATATATAACAATACCTCTAGATTGCAATAAACCTCTAGATTTTAATGAAAGTATCGATCCACCTCCCGTAGATAATATTATACCGGTTTTATTAGTTAATTCATTAATAACTTTTTCTTCTCGTATACGAAATTCAGATTCTCCTTCTACTTCAAATACCCAGTCTATATCTACACCAGTTCTTTTTTCAATTTCAGCATCAGAATCATAAAAAAACATGTCTAGAGATTGGGATAAATAGCGACCTACAGTACTTTTTCCAGCTCCCATAGGCCCAATTAAAAAAATATTTTTTTTTTTATCGCTATTCATGGTAGTTCCTTTCAATAATAAGTTTTATTTAAAATCAATAATTTACACCAAATATATATTTTTTAACAATAAAATACCATATTATATTATGAAGTAACATAAAAAATAAGCATAATATATTATATGGATTATAAGAATATAATAAAAAAAACTTGATTTTAAAAATACTTTTTAATATGATTGTACTATCATAAATAATTATTTATATACACTCTCAAGGTGAGATGTCCGAGTGGTTTAAGGAGCACGCTTGGAAAGCGTGTATACAATAAAATGTATCAAGGGTTCGAATCCCTTTCTCACCATATACACATACACTTATATCAATTTTTTAAAATAATCAAAAAAAATATAAAAATTATATTTATATTAATAATATGAGTGTTGACCGTAAACATGATTTGTTACATCTTCTACTCGGGAAATTTCAGAAAAATGTTTCATCAATTGTTTTTCTATACCTAATTTTAATGTAGTACTAATCATAGAACAACCATTACATCCACCTGAAAATTGTAAAAAAACAACTCCATCACTGCTAATATTTATTAAATTAACAGAACCACCATGCAATAATAATGTAGGATTAACTTGAGAGAATAAAAATTTTTGTACATCATTCTCTAATTGAGATTTATGACGAAATTTTTGTGTTGATTTTGCATAAGGAGCCTGTAGAGTAATTTGCGATCCTACTTCATTTTTAACAAGATCTATACTAGAATTTTTTAAAAAAGGAACTATAGACTTATGAACATAAATATCAAATTCATTAAAAGAAATTTTTTGATCATTTATTGAATCAATATCTTGAAGTTCACAATACGACATGCCACATTCAGCATGCATAGTTCCCGGAGAATTAATAAAAATTCTAATATTTGTTTCTACTTTTCTTTTAGATAACAAACTAAGTATATATTGTTTAGCTGAATCCGATATTGTAATCATAGAATTATTCTACATAATATGTTATTGTATAATAAATAAAAAATAAATATATATAAATTCTATTTTGTAGAAATATATATAAATATATATCCTAAAATTTTTATCCATACTATCTAACACTCAGTATAGTCACAAATTATATGAATAAAAACAAAAAAAAAATATACTCTTCTATCTTTGGAACAGGAAAAATTCATTTAATATTCTTACATGGATGGGGATTACATTCCATAGTATGGAACACAATCATTCCAATATTAAAACCATATTTTACACTACACACATTCGATTTACCTGGATTTGGAAAAAATGTAAATTCTCCTATAATGACATTTAAACAAATATCTAATTATTTATTAAAAAAAATAAAAAGAAAAGTAATATGGATCGGATGGTCTATGGGAGGATTACTCGCACACTATTTAAGTCTACAATATCCACATCATACTCTAGCAACTATCTATGTAGCATCATCACCATATTTTATACAACAAAAAAAATGGCCCGGAATATCAATAAATGTATTATACTCTATAAAAAAGAGTATTTTATCATGT
The DNA here is from genome assembly GCF_900698975.1 of Buchnera aphidicola (Cinara splendens). Taxonomy (NCBI): domain Bacteria; kingdom Pseudomonadati; phylum Pseudomonadota; class Gammaproteobacteria; order Enterobacterales; family Erwiniaceae; genus Buchnera; species Buchnera aphidicola. The sequence continues at coordinate 407,892 of NZ_LR217722.1, forward strand.
TATAGTAATTTTTTAAAAAATTTTATTTTAATACATGTTATTAATACACACCAATACAAGCTTTCTAAACTTAGAACAAAAGAAAAATTTTCCAAAAAATATCCTAATCCAAAAAAAGAAGCTATTGAAATAGGATATAACTGGTTAACTAAAATTGATTATAGAAATAATCTATTATGTCCAAATATTCCAACATTAAGAATATATGGAAAATTAGATAATCTCATACCTATAGAAACACATAAAAAAATAGAAAATCTATATCACAAAAAAGACTCTATAATTATAGAAGGAGCTAAACATGCACCCTTTTTATCTCATCCTAAAACTTTTAGTAACATACTGTATCATTTTATTAAAAATAATATTTAATAAAATTAAACTACCATATACCAAAAATATAAATAAAAATATTATTTATATTTGATAAAAAAATCAAAAAGGAATATCTTCATCATCAAAATCAATCTTTGATGTTGTATCTACTAAATGTGATTTATTTTTAAATTCAGAAGAAATATCTTGAACATCCATAGACGTAGATAAATTATCTTTATGTGATACATCTTGTATTTCATTAATAGATGATGATGCGCTAGTTGTATTTCGTGAACCTAACATTTGCATAGAACCGGTGACACTAACTACTATTTCCGTAGTATAACGATCTAATCCATTTTGATCCTTCCATTTACGAGTTTGTAAAGATCCTTCTATATAAACTTGCGATCCTTTTTTTAAATATTGACCAGCAATTTCAGCAATTTTACCAAATAGAACTACTCGATGCCATTCAGTTTTCTCTTTAGTTTCACCAGTATTTTTATCTTTCCATATATCTGAAGTAGCAATAGTAATATTTACTACAGTTCCACCATTAGGCATATATCGTACATCTGGATGTTGTCCTAAGTAACCAATTAAAATAACTTTATTTACGCCTCTACTTGCCATAAATTTAACCTAATATGATTTATATCAAAATATAATTATTTAAAATTATACCATAAAAAAAAATAATTTTATTACAATAAATACTTTTATTGAATTAAACTGATATATAAAAATAATTTTTTTAAAAGTAACTAATTAAAATATACAAAACTACATTTTCAAAATTTAATTTTTTAACTTTATATAAATATATTTTTAGATTAAAATAATGATATTTCATTAAAAATATAAAAAATACCTTTTACCATATAAAAATTACAAAAAATAATATGCAAAAAAAAAATGTACATAAATTTTCTGTTGCACCCATGTTAAAATATACTGATAGACATTGTCTATTTTTCTACAGACAATTAACTAAAAAAACTTTCCTATATACAGAAATGATTACCACTTATGAATTAATAAATAAAAAAAACTTATTTTCAAAAAAACAAGTAATGAGTAACGTTCCTATAGCAATTCAATTAGCTGGAAATAACTGTATACATTTTAAAAAATGTGCCAAAATAGCATATTTCATGGGATTTAATGAAATAAATTTAAACATTGGTTGTCCTTCACAACACGCTCAATCTGGTAAATTTGGAATATATTTAATGAATCATCCCAATATAGTGTATCACTGTATCAAAACTATATATTTTACTGTACCAATACCTGTAAGTGTAAAAATAAGAATCGGAACCGAAAAAAATAATAATTATCAATTTCTTAAAAATTTTATTCAACAAGTATCAAAAAACCAATACTGTATTAAATTTATTATACACGCAAGGATTGCTGATTTACAACTAAACAGTCCTAAAAAAAACAGAAGTATACCTACATTAAACTATCAGTATGTTTATCAAATCAAAAAAGATTTTCCTCATTTAAAAATTATTTTAAACGGAGGAATAAAATCTATTCCAGAAATAAAAAAACATTTAAAACATGTAGATGGTATTATGATGGGTCGAGAAATCTATAAAAATCCACTACTATTATGTAAAATAGATAAAGAAATTTTTTCTTGTAAAAAAAAATTCAATTTCAAAAAATTTTTAAAAAAAATGCTCCAGTATACTGAAAAAGAAACAAAAAAAAAAACAAAAATTCTTCACATAATGAAACACATATTAAATATTTTTTATAAACAACCACATTCAAAAAAATGGAAAAAATACATTTTAAAAAAAATACATCATAAAAACGATATACACAACTTATTCACCAAAATACACAAAATATTTAATAAAAAAATCACAATATAATTTGTAATTAACAAATTATAAACAAAAAAATATTTTATTTGATATATATAATATTTCGAAAAAAGATCATCAAAAAACTCTTTTATTTTATATGTTCTATATATTCTTTTATTTTTAAATTTTAATAAAATTAAATATTTAAAATATACAATTATTATCTAAATATTAAAAACAAAATTTTTTAAAAAACAGCACTTAATATAAAACTATTATTAAAAAAACAATTCAAAACATATTTTTAAAAATTTATATAAGAGAATAAATTATTTATGATAGAATCAATAAAAAATAAAAACGAATTCAAAACACCTCCTCATTCATTAGAAGCTGAACAATCTGTATTAGGAGGATTGATGTTAGATAACCAACAATGGGATGTAATTTCTGAATATATTGTTACTGAAGACTTTTATAGTCAACAACATCAATTAATTTTTTGCGAAATGAAATTTTTAGTAGAAAAAGGTTCTCCAATTGATTTAATTACACTCTCTGAGTCATTAGAGCAAAAAGGGGAACTGAATAATGTTGGAAGATTTTCTTATTTAGCAGAAATTTCAAAAAATACACCTAGTATTACTAACATTATTTCTTATGCAGAAATAATACGAGAAAGAGCAATAATACGTGAAATTGTTTCTACTGCACATAATATTGCATACGCAGGATATCATCCTAAAGGACGCACTAGCCTCGAACTACTGGATTATGCTGAATCTAGTGTATTTAAAATTTCTGAAACACGTTCTGCAGGTAAAGAAGGACCTAAAAACATAGAAAAAATTTTAGATACTACTATTCAATCCATTGAAAAATTGTTAAAAAAACCAAATGATGGAATAACTGGATTAAATACTGGATATCACGATCTAAACAAAAAAACATTTGGATTACAACAATCAGATCTCATTATTATCGCTGCTCGACCATCTATGGGTAAAACTACATTTGCTATGAATTTATGTGAAAATACAGCAATGTTATATGAAAAACCAATTTTAATATTCAGTTTAGAAATGCCGGGAGAACAAATTATGATTCGTATGTTAGCTTCTCTATCACGGGTTAATCAATCTAAAATTCGAACTGGACAATTAAATGATGAGGAATGGAGCAGAATATCAAGTACTATAAATATTTTATTACAAAAGAAAAATATTTATATAGATGATTCATCTGGATTAACACCTAATGAAGTGCGATCTCGCTCAAGAAAAATATATCGAGAAAATAACGGATTAAGTTTAATTATGATAGACTATCTTCAGTTAATCAAAATACCTGCATTATCTGGTAATAGAACACTAGAAATAGCTGAAATTTCAAGAACATTGAAATCTTTAGCAAAAGAATTAAATATCCCAATTATTGCTTTATCACAATTAAATCGATCTTTAGAGCAAAGATCCGATAAAAGACCGGTTAATTCAGATCTAAGAGAGTCTGGTTCTTTAGAGCAAGATGCTGATCTAATTCTTTTTATTTATAGAGATGAACTCTATCATGAGAATAGCGAATTTAAAGGTATTGCTGAAATCATCATAGGTAAGCAGAGAAATGGTCCTACTGGAACTGTACGGTTAACATTCAATGGACAGTGGTCACGTTTTGATAATTATACTAATCAAAAATATCATAATTAAATTAAAAAAACAATATCTAAAATAAATTTCATTAAAAAAATTATTACAGACAATAATTAATATATTTTATTAAAAAATTTAGAAAAAATCACTAAATATAAGAAAATCAGTCGCAACCATAAATAATTGTATAAAAATATTATTAAAATAATAATTATATATATCAAAAATATCATATACACAATAAAATTATGTATTAACAATAAATCAAAATCATTAAAATAGTAGTCTTTACCAAACAAATATCTTATTTTACTATACAAAAATTTTTATAGAAAATATCAGATAAATATGTTATATATAATATATATTATATTAACTCAATCATTTATATAAAAATAAATATACTAACAAGATTTTTCTGATATAATTTATGATTATCATATGTTTTGATTATGGAATAAAAACTATTGGAGTTGCTATAGCTGAAACAAGAATAAAATCCTCTACTCCTATAAAATCTATTATGAATAAAAAAAAAACATTGTGGAATAAAATTAATAATATCATCCAGTATTGGAAACCTAAAAATATAGTGATTGGATATCCATATTACATAAAAAAAAACATAAATAAAAAAATAAAAAAATTCAGTTATATTTGTAAAAAAAAATTCAATAAAAATGTATTCTTATATAATGAAAACTATTCATCAAAAGAAGCGCGATCTTTTTTAAAGAACACAAAAAAAAAAAAAAACATTTGTGTACATTCTATTTCAGCTAAAATAATCTTAGATAGTTGGTTACACGAAAATTATTTTTTTAGTTAAAAACTATACATAAAAATACATATTTTTATTAATTATTAAAAAATATTCCTAAAAAAAATTATTTTAATTATAATATACGTTATGAATAAAACAAATACACATACATTACCATCAATTAGTTTATATATTCATATACCTTGGTGCATCAAAAAATGTCCATATTGCGATTTTCATTCATATCCACGATCAAGTAAAATTTCAGAAAAAAAATATATCAAACATATTCTTTATGATTTAAAAAATGATAAAAAAATAATTTCAAACCGAGTTATTCAGTCAATTTTTATTGGTGGAGGAACGCCCAGTTTATTAAAAAGTACATCAATATTATACTTATTATCTAAAATAAAGAAATTAATGTCTGTTTCAAAAAATATAGAAATTTCTATAGAGATTAATCCCGATATAGATAAAACAAAAAAAATATTAGAGTACTATAAAGCAGGTGTTAACAGATTTTCAATAGGAATCCAAACATTTAATTCTTCTTTATTAAAAAAAATAAACAGAAAATACGATAAAAAAAAAACAATGGAATTGATTGATTCTACTAAAAATTTTTCTAATAGAAATTTAAACATAGATTTGATGTACGGTCTTCCCGAGCAAACAGTTCAAAATGCTTTAGACGATTTATACCAGACTATTCTTATACAACCCGAACACATATCTTGGTATCAACTTAATATTGAGCCAAATACTAAATTTTATATACAAAATGTATTACTGCCATCACTCCATACTATTAAAATTATGGCTACAAAAGGAAAAGAACTACTTCATAAGTATGGGTATATGCAATACGAAATATCTTCTTACTCTAAAAAAAAAAAATATCAATGCCAACATAACCTTAATTACTGGAATTTTGGCGACTATATTGGCGTTGGATGCGGAGCTCATGGAAAAATAACTCAGTTAAACCAGAAAATAATCAGAACTATCAAAACTAAAAATGATATCATATATATGATAGGAAATTATCTTAAACAAAAATATTTTGTTCCAAAAAAAGATATTCCTATAGAATTCTTTTTAAATAAATTTAGACTACTACAACCTATTCAATATAAAGAATTTGAGAAAAAAACTTATATTAAAATCATAAAAATCAAAAAAAAAATAATTGTTGCCAAAAAAAAAGGATTTATTCAAGAAGATATGAATTCATGGATAGTTACTCCAAAAGGGAGAAATCAATTAAATTCATTATTATCAATATTTTTAGAGTAACATTCTATTTTATTGGATAATCATTCAACCTGCAATTTATATTTATAGTCAAAAATTCTATTATTCAATAATAAAGCTCTTTTTTCAAATTTTGTTTGAACATACGTGCTAAATAAAGTAAAAATAGTATTTTTTCCTAACAAACATTTAAATTTGGAATGTTGTGACATTAAATAACATATTTTAGAAGAATACAGTACACAATCCGTAATAATATGTATAAAACCACCAAAAACAATTTTTTTTTCCATTAATTTAATAAAAAAATTGTTCACTAATCTTCTTTTATGATGTTTACTTTTAAACCAAGGATCAGGAAAAAAAATTTGCATCATATTAATAGTATTATCTGGAATCATATAAAATAAAACTTCAACAATATCATGAAATATAATACGTATATTAGATACTTGAAATATATTAGCATACTGTATAGCTGAAAAAATACTCCTTGGATATACTTCCACTCCAATAAAATTTATATGCGGATTACTAATAGCTTTTTCTATAAACAGTTTACCATCACCAAAACCAACATCTATAATATATGGCTGATCATTAGAAAAAAAAATAGAATAATCTAAAAAGACACATTTATTAAAATCAATACCATATATTTTCCAATATTTTAACACATACTCTTTTTTTTTTTGACTAATACATCTTCTTCTTATTATATAACTTTTAATTAAAGACAAATTATTTTTATTTTTTTTGTTATTTTTGTCAAAAATATCATCTATTAAAATAGTCATTTTACCTCCAAGAAAATAAATAAATTTATTTAAAATATCTATTAAACAAAATTTTTTTAAAAAAAATTATCTTTAAAATTTATATATAAATTATTAACTATATTTAAAAATTTAATTAGGATCAGCATGGTTTTTTCACAAAAAATACTAAATTGGTTTCATGTATACGGAAGGAAAAATTTACCTTGGCATAAAAAAAATATTTATCAAATCTGGATATCTGAAATTATGCTACAACAAACTCAAGTGAAAACTGTAATTCCTTATTTTAAAAAATTTATAAAAAAATTTCCTACCATAAGATCTTTAGCTAATTCTAGTATAAATGAAATTTTATATTTATGGAGTGGTTTAGGATATTACCAAAGGGCTCATCGTATACATCAAACAGCAATACTAATTTGCAAAATTTATCATGGAATTTTTCCTGATAATATTCATGAAATAAATAAATTACCTGGAATTGGAGAATCTACAGCAGGAGCAATATTATCTTTTGCATACAATTTCAGATATGCGGTTTTAGATAGTAATGTAAAACGTATATTAACACGATATCATTCTATTGATATAAATAACATCAATAAAAAAAAACTAAACAAAAAACTATGGAATTTAATCTATCAGCATCTCCCTATTCATCAATCTAGTAAGTTCAATCAAGCCATGATGGACATTGGATCATTTATTTGTACTAATAAAAAACCTAATTGTTTAATTTGTCCTTTAAATAGTTTATGCCAATACTATATTCATAGCATGCATTTTACAAAAAAAAAACCAAAAAAAAAAAAAAATCAAATAGGAATATTATTTTCAATAATACAATATAAAAATTCATATTTTTTGATTCAATTAAAAAATATATCCATATGGAAAAAACTTTTTTATTTTCCTTTAACATCTTTTCTAATATCAAAAAAAAAATGGGAAAAAACAAAAAAAGATTCAAATATAGTAATTCGTCCATTTATACATTATATCAGTAATATAAAATTACATATTTTTTCACAAATAATAACAATCAAAAAAAAAAATATATATAATAATATAATACAAAAAAAAATATGGTATAATATCTTTAATCCTCAAAAAATCGGCATCCCATCTCCCATAAAAAAAATATTCATTTCACTACAAAAAAAAGTAATAAAAAATATGAAAAAAAAATATACACGCACAATTTTTTGTTCTTTTTTAAAAAAAAAAGCAGAAGGATTAGAATATCCATTTTTTCCAGGAAAAACAGGACAAAAAATTTATCAAGAAATTTCTAAAAAAGCATGGTCTTTTTGGTTAATTCAGCAAACTAAAATCATAAATGAAAAAAAATTAAATATGTTTTTAGAAAAAGATAGAACTTACATAAAAAGAAAAATGAAAAACTTTTTATTTCATAAAAAAAAATTAACATTTAAAAATTAAGCATTTATATGTAAAAAATATTACATTTATATAATTTAAAAAAAAACAAAATCAATTTAAAAAAATATTTTTAATGTCATATATGACTTGTTTTGTATACATAATTAACTGTTTTAACAAAAATAAATTTTCTTTTTTGACGTGTAATTGTAAATTTTTAATGTTATTAATATATTGATTAATAAAAACAGAATTAAATTTATGTTGACAATATTTTTTCCAGTGATTTTTTTCTCTATTATTTAATAAATAAGTAAAATTACGTGCTTTTATGCGAAAAAAAATCTCCCCGACTCGATTATCAATAAATTTAGGATACCAATTTATCCATTTTAACGGGCATCTCTTATGCAGCAACAAAAACAATAGCTTATCTTCTGAAAAAAAGAAATTATTATATAACATTAAATCTACATCATGAACAATTTTTTTTGGAGTTTCATGAGAAAAAAAAGATATAATCCAATTTTTAATTAATGCATTATTTTGTAATAAAAAAAAATTTTTTTGACATCTAATATAATTTATTTGAATCCTATTACAATCACATGGAGACAAAGAGTTATAAGAAAATAAAAGTGGTGATTTATTCAAATAAATAACTTTAATTCCACAATCAAATAAATTTTTTGTGGTTATTTTATGAGATTTAATATGTGAATACAAATAGAATATTTTTTTCAAACATATTGATAAATCTATCAAAATAAAAGAATTTTTGTAATTTGGATGAGATCCTACAATCATAACGCAGCCTAAATTACTATTTTTAGAACCAAAATAACTGGATAAATAAAAAAAAGGTTTATTATAATTTCTAAAAATAAATGATAATATATATTTTTTATGAGATATTTTATATAAAAATAAAAAAAATTTTTTATTTTTTTTATATAAATGTTTTGCTATTAAAATAGTTGCTAAAACATCTGAACATGCATCATGAGTATTCAAATGTGTAATTTTATTTAGTTTCGTAATATCAAACAATTTAAAACTAACTATCCCTTTAGTATCACTAGGCCAAAGCATGGTTTTAGGGTGAAAAATATAAAATGCACGTAAAACATTTAATATATCCCAGGTAAAATTACCATTTTTCCAACTCCATTCATATGGATCAAGTAAATTTCTATAGAAAAGATTACGAGTCATTAGATTATCAAAATTAATATTATTATATCCTATAATACATATATTTTTTTGGGAAAAAATTTTATAAATTTTTTTAGCAAAAAAATATTCATTAACTCCATGTGTTTTAGTATATTGTGGTAATATTTTGGTAACTAAAATAGATTTAGGATCAGGCAAATAATCTAGAGGAGGATAGCAAAAAAAAATTTTTTTTTTACCAAAATATTTAAATTTACTATCTACTTCTATACTACAAAACTGAGAAATCTTATCTAGAGATACATTTGTTCCAAAAGTTTCATAATCATAAAATACTAAAGTTTTTTTGAAAATATAATTATTACTGTTTTTTTTACACATAAAATATATATTTTAAAAGATAAAGTATATATATATATATATATATATATATATATAAATAAAAAATTAATATTTATTTTTGTAAAATAAAATTATGAATTCTCCCCTGACTGGACTCGAACCAGTGACATACGGATTAACAGTCCGCCGTTCTACCAACTGAACTACAGAGGAATATGTTTAATATATATCATATGAAAAATTATATGTCAATTAATAATATTAATATTTATTTATATTATATTAAAAAAATTAAAAAATAATTAACTTTAAAAAAAATATAGATTAGTGCTTTAAATTGTTCTATAATACATTATTAAAATTAATTTTTTAAAATATAAGTAATTTTTTATAGGCCCTTTAGCTCAGTGGTTAGAGCACACGACTCATAATCGTTTGGTCGCTGGTTCAAATCCAGCAAGGGCCATATCTTGTAAGAATTTAAATTTAAAATAAATAATTTTTAAAATATTTAAATTATCTCTATATGTATAGACATTAATAAAATTATATATATAAAAATTTTATTTTTTTATTCGGAACAATTGATAATTGAGCAATTTTATCACCAGGATTAATATAAAAATTTTTTTTACTACAATTCCATAAAGATATTTTTAGTTCAAAAAAATCAAAAAAATCCATAAAATTAAATGGGTTTCCTATTATTATGGGATATTTATTATTTATAGTAGTAATAGGTTCAATAACAACACGAACTGTTTTATCCATAACCTGTATAAAAAGTCCTGTTGAAATTAATGTTGTTTTTTTAGAAAACAGACATATCTTATGTTGAAGATAAGCCCTTAAAAAAAAACCTGATAAACCATTACATAAATATTCCGGAAAATTAAAACTTTTTTTAATACTTGGATCTATGAATTTAACATTTATAATTAATACATTTATACACATAAAACAAAACCTACAATTTAAAAAATTTTTATATCGATAAAATTGATACTTGAATTTCAGTAGAAATATTTTTATACGGAGAAAATATAATGGTATGAACACCTAAATATCGTAATAATCCGTTCGGTAATTTTATTTCATTTTTAGAAACTAAGAAACCGATTTCTGATAAAGTTTTTGTGATATCTTTGATACCAATAGAACCAAATATTTTATTTTTTTTACTAGATTTCATAAAAAAAACAATAGAACCCATCAACTTAATAGCATTAACTCTTTCAATAGCTTTATGTATTTTGTTAGATTCTTTTTCTTCAGCATATATTCTATTTTGTTCAAAAATTTTAATATTTTTCTCAGTAGCTAATAATGCTTGTGAAGTAGGTATTAAATAATTTCTAGCGTATCCTTTTTTTACAGAAATTAATTGGCCTTTTTTTCCTATATTGTTGATAGTATTCAATAAAATAATTTTCATGTAGTATAAACACCTTAAGTATCATTTAAAATCATCACAAAAGAATACTATTTTGATATTCTAATGATGTTGATCAGTATATGGAATCAAACTAATAAATCGTGCTCTTTTAATTGCACGAGATAATTGTCTTTGATACTTTGCTTTTGTACCTGTAATACGACTTGGAACTATTTTTCCATTCTCAGTAATATAATTTTTTAAAGTTTCTATATCTTTATAATCTATATATTTAACTCCTTCTGCAGTAAAACGACAAAATTTTCTGCGACGAAAATAACGAACCATAATATACTACCCTCCTATACTTTATACACATAAACATAATTTTTATTATTAATTTTTATATTTCAAAAATTAAATGTGATTTTTATTAATAAAATACTTTTTATGATTATTTTTAGTAGATATCACTTCTTTTTTACTATTTTCTTGATTTCGTAAAATAGGAGACATATCTGTGTGTGCTTTATTGCATACAAGAATTAAATTACGAATAATTTTAGAATTAAATTTAAAATGATTTTCTAAATATTTCATACATTCAATAGATACTTCAATATTCATTAAAACATAATTTGCTTTCTGTAACTTATTTATAGAATATGATAAAACACGCTGTCCCCAATTTTCTGAACGATGTATAGTTCCAGATTTAGACAATATAATCTTAGTATAAAAATCAATAACATGCGAAATTTTTTCATTTTTATCTGGATAAATCATTAGAATAATTTCATAGTGACGCACAAATAAAACTCCTTTTTAAGATATAGATAACCATCTTTAAATATTTTTTAAAAAAAATAGTTTTACTTTAAAATATCTTTGTATATAAAATGTAAAATACTATGTTCTTTTTACATTAAAAATATCTCATTATATTAACATAATTATATTCATGAAAAATATAGTTTTTTAAAAAAAGTTATATTTAATATTCATTAAATCGTAAAATAATATTTTATTTTTTAATAAAAAATAATATAGTTATACGTTTAGTCATTTAACTCATATAATAATATTTTTTGAATTTTTTTCATTAATACATCTATCTTATTATCTGGTATTAAAGTAATATCTGTCCAATTATTTAACCAAGTTAATTGACGTTTAACTAATTGATAAGTAGATTTGAGTGTGTTATTAATCATTTCTTGATATGTACATTTATTTTGTATATATAACCACATCTGCTTATAACCAATACTATTAATAGACGGAAGAGAAAGATTTAAATTTTTATTTTCATATAAATTACGTACTTCTTGCTCAAAACCACATTCTAACATATAGTAAAAACGCTGTACTATTTTTTCATATAGAATACTTTTTTTAAAAGGAATTAATCCAAACTGAAAAATTTTATAAGGTAATTTCTGATTAACAGACTTAATTAATGTACTTCGAGGACAACCACCTGAAACAAAAAAGATTTCAACAGCACGTAAAACTCGCTGAATATCATTTATATGAATTCGTTCACTAGAATTTTTATCAATTTTTTTTAAAACATCAAACAATTTTTTTTTCTCTCCTAAACACATATTATTAAAAATATAATTTCTAATAATAGGATTAGATGGCGGTAAATCAGAAAATCCGTTGAGTAATGTTTTAAAATAAAACATAGTTCCTCCTACTAAAAGAGGAATTTTTCCTAATTTCAAAATATTTTCTATTTCTTCTATAGCGTCTCTATAAAAATCAGCAGATGAATAAATTTCTTGAGGTTTTAAAATATTAATTAACTTATATATATTTTTTTGTAAATCTTGTTTAAGCGGTTTATCAGTTCCAATATCTAATCCTTTATATACCAATTTAGAATCTACACTTAATAACTCTATAATGGAAAAATTTTTTTTTATTTGAAGAGCAACTGCACTCTTACCTATAGCTGTCGGACCCATCAAAAAAAATATCATTGGTTTATTATTCATTATTTATTATCAATTATAAAAATATATATCCTTTATAGTTTGCAAAAAGAACATGAAAAAATTTTTTATATACAATATATATATTATCATATATATAATTATATTTATATATCAATACAGAATAGCATAAAAAATTTTTAATATTGATTTAATAATCAAGTTATATCCATTTTTTATAAACACGTAGTAATCCTTTAGTAGAACTATCATATAGATTATTAAATTTGTTTTTTAATAAATCGCTAAACAAATCATTAGCTACTAATTTTCCTAATTCAACACCCCATTGATCAAAACTAAAAATATTTAAAATAACTCCTTGAACAAATATCTTATGTTCATACAAAGATATCAAAGAACCTAAATTACATGGAGTTAAATTCTTTAACATAATTGAATTAGTTGGTTTATTTCCAGAACAATATTTATACGATACATGTGAACTGCAATCTGGATTACTTAAGTTAATATTATTATCCATATTATTTTCGTTACCAAAAGCTAAAGATCTAGTTTGTGCTAAAAAATTTGATAATAATTTTTTATGATGATCATTAATAGGGTTATGACTCACAGCTGGAATAATAAAATCACACGGAATAAAAGTTGTACCTTGATGTAATAATTGAAAAAAGGAATGTTGACCGTTAGTACCACGTTGTCCCCAAATAATTGGACTAGTGTTCCACGTAACTAAATTACCACTACGATCTATTGATTTTCCATTAGATTCCATATAACTTTGTTGTAAATATTCAGGAAATGCGTGCATATATTCATCATACGGAAATATAGCTTCTGTTTCTGTTTTAAAAAAATTAGTGTACCATAAACTAATTAAAGCTAAAATAACTGGAATATTTTGTGATAAATCTTGATTTAAAAAATGTTGATCCATTATATACGCTCCATGCAACAATAATTCAAAATTTTTAAATCCAATAGATAAAGCAATAGATAAACCAGAAGAAGACCACAAAGAATAACGACCTCCTACCCAGTCCCAAAATTTAAAAATATTTTCACTGATAATACCAAATTTTAATGCTGCAGTTGTATTTTCACATAAAGCAAAAAAATGAAAATCAATATATTTTAAACAGTTAGTACGAAAAAGACACCAATTTTTTAAATAATTAGCATTACTTATAGTTTCATCTGTAGAAAAAGATTTAGAAGCAATTAAAAAGATAGTAGTTTCTAAGTTAATTTTTTTTAATACTTCAACAATATTAGTGCCGTCAATATTAGAAATAAAATGAATTTTTAAATGATTTTTATAAAATTTTAATGACTCAGTTACCATGTAAGGACCGAGATATGAACCACCAATTCCAACATTAACTACATCAGAAATACTTTTTCCTGTATATCCTTTCCAACTACCTTGAATAATAGAATCAGAAAATTTTTTTATTTTTTTTAATTCTTTTTGTACATTTATCATAATATTTATATTATCTACAGTTATCGTATTACTAAATTTGCTGCGTAAAGCCGTGTGTAAAACAGGTCTATTTTCTGTTCTATTAATTTTATGTCCTGTAAACATACTTTGTATAGCATCACTCAAAAAGCATTCTTTAGCTAACATCAATAGCAGTTGTAAAGTTTGATTGGTTATGCGATTTTTAGAAAAATCCACCAAAATATCATCTTGAAATAAAATAGAATAATTATGAAATCTATTTTTATCTATATTGAATAAATCGTTTATATGAATATTTTTAACATCATGAAAGTGATTAGTTAATTGTTTCCAAGAAAATGTTTTAGTTGGATTGATATTTTTCATTTTATCCCTTATATTATTTAAATTATTATGTATTAATATAGTATACATTCAATGTATACATGATTTATCAAATTATTCAAATATAAATATCGTATATCTTTAAATTATTAAAAAAGATATATATTATTAATTAACATACTAAAAAATTTTATAAAAAACATGAAAAATAGAAAAAAAAACGAAAAATTAATCTGGATTGATTTAGAAATGACGGGATTAAATCCTAAAATTCATAAAATTATTGAAATTTCTACTATTATTACGGATAAACATTTAAATATTTTAGAAATAGGACCTAACATTGTAATTTTTCAAAAAGAAAAATTTTTAAAAAAAATGAATGATAAAATATTTCGTATACATCAAAATAACGAATTAATTAAAAATATAAATATTAGCAAAGAAAACGAAAAAAGCGCTGAAAAAAAAACTTTATTATTTCTAAAAAAATGGATTAAAAAAAAAATTTCTCCTATGTGTGGAAGTACTATATCAACAGATAGAACTTTTTTATTAAATCATATGCCAAAATTAGAATCATATTTTCATTACAGAAATTTAGATGTTAGTTCAATTAATGAATTAGCACAACGCTGGAAACCTAATATTTTAAAAAAAATAAAAAAAAAAAAAATTCATCGCGCACAAGAAGATTTAATAGAATCAATAATAGAACTAAAAATATATAAAAAATATTTATTTTTTATATAAAAAATAAATATTTTAAGGCATGTAAAATATTATAAATTCTATTTTTATTTAAATAATTCTTGCAAAAAAAAAAAATGTTTTATATAATTAAAATATAATATATTGCGGGAATAGCTCAACTGGTAGAGCACAACCTTGCCAAGGTTGCGGTCGCGAGTTCAAATCTCGTTTCCCGCTCAAAAAAACAATGAAATACAAAAAAATTTGTAAACATTTTTGTAAAAAACACAAGCATACATTATTAACATTTATTCTTTATACATAAAGATATACTTTTATATAAAAAGTATTAAATAAATCTAAAAAAACCAAAATTTCTTCTAAAAAATCATATATTTTTTTATCAATGCCAAAAAATCCTTTAATTTTAAATTTCTGACAAATTAAAACGTTTCTGAAATCTTTGTATTCGACCTTTTGTATTCATACTTCTCTGTTTTCCTGTATAAAATGGATGACATTGTGAACATAAATCAAGTAACATATCTTTCTTTTTAGTGGAAAAAACTGGAATTGTATAACCGCAGGAACAAATAGCAAAAATTTTTTTATATTCAGGATGAATATTTTTTTTCATCACATATTCTCCAAAGAAAAATGTAGTATACTATTTAAAGATACCTTTAAATACAATAATATTTGTATTAAAATAAAAAACATCAAAAGTTAATCATTCTAAATATTACATATATTATATGTAATATTTTTTAAAATCAATATTAATTGTATAAAATATTTATCAATTTCATAAAAATAACCTTATACATGTAAAATATATACAACTGTATTTAATAAGAGATTATGTTATTTATGACTACAATACTAAGTGTTCGTGTACATGGAAAAGTAGTAATTGGTGGTGATGGACAAGCTACTTTTGGACATACTGTAATGAAAAGTAATGTAAAAAAAGTTCGTTCAATTTATAAAGATCAAGTAATTGCAGGTTTTGCTGGAGGAACAGCTGATGCATTTACATTATTCGAATTATTTGAAAAAAAGTTAGAAAAATATCAAGGACAATTACAAAGATCTGCTATAGAATTAGCTAAAGATTGGAGAACTGATAGATTATTGAGAAAATTAGAAGCGTTACTAGCTGTAGCTGATAAAAAAAATTCTCTTATCATTACCGGCACAGGAGATGTGATACAACCAGAAAATGATGTCATGGCCATCGGTTCAGGTGGAACATTCGCGCAAGCAGCTGCATATGCTTTAATTAAAAATACAAATTTAAGTGCTTCTACTATAGTAAAAAAAGCCTTAAAAATTGCTGCAAATATTTGTATATATACTAATCAATCATTTACCATAAAAGAAATATCTTCAGAAATATAATAAGGAAATATACATGTCAGCAATGACTCCTCGCAAGATTGTACAAGAGTTAAACAAACATATTATTGGACAAGAGAATGCTAAACGCGCTGTTGCTATTGCTTTAAGGAACCGTTGGAGAAGAATGCAATTAAATTCAGAATTACGCCATGAAATAACACCAAAAAATATTCTAATGATCGGACCAACAGGAGTAGGAAAAACAGAAATTGCTCGTAGACTAGCAAAATTAGCTAATGCTCCTTTTATCAAAGTAGAGGCTACTAAATTCACTGAAGTTGGTTATGTAGGAAAAGAAGTAGATTCGATTATCCGGGACTTAACAGAATTAGCAATTAAAATGATTAGAACACAAAATATAAAAAAAAACAAAAAATATGCAAAAAAACGTGCTGAAGAAAAAATTTTAAAAATTTTAGTACCTATGCCAGATGGTAATAAATGGAACGGTGAAAAATCTATAGAAAAACCTACAGATACAATAAAAATATTTAAAAAAAAATTACGAAAAGGCGAATTAGATAATAAGGAAATAGAAATACAAATCACTTCAGTTCCTTTAGGAATAGAAATCATGTCTCCCCCAGGAATGGAAGAATTAACAAATCAACTACAATCTTTATTCCAAAACTTAGGAGGTAAGAAAAAAAATCTACGCAAACTTAAAATAAAAGATGCAATGAAATTAATTGTTGAAGAAGAAGCCGCTAAATTAATTAATATAGAAGAATTAAAAGAAAAAGCAATATATTCTGTAGAGCAAAACAGCATAGTATTTATTGATGAAATTGACAAAATCTGCAAACATCGATCTTCTACATCTAATTCAGATGTATCACGAGAAGGTGTTCAAAGGGACCTTTTACCATTAATTGAAGGATGTACTGTATCTACAAAACATGGTTTTGTAAAAACAGATCATATACTATTTATAGCTTCTGGTGCATTTCAAACATCCACTCCTTCTGATTTAATCCCAGAATTACAAGGTAGATTACCAATTCGTGTAGAACTAAATGCATTAACGATAGATGATTTTGAAAGAATCCTAACCGAACCAAATGCATCTATTACTGCTCAATATATTGCTCTAATAAAAACTGAAGGAGTGGATATTGTTTTTACCAAACAAGGAATCCATAAAATTGCTGAAGCATCATGGAAAATTAATGAATCAATGGAAAATATTGGAGCTCGCCGATTATATACAGTATTAGAAAAGCTAATAGAAGATATTTCATTTAATTCTAACGAACAATTTGGAAAAAAAATTTATATTGATGAAAACTATGTTAGTTTACATTTAGACAAATTAATGGAAAATCAAGATTTAAGCAAATTTATTTTATAAAAAATATTATAATAAGTATCGTTAAAAATATTAATTAGTAACTGTTATATTTTATAAAAATTGCCTATCTAAAAATTTATATGATAGGCAATTATAAAACACTACATGTAGCACGTTACTACATATTAATATTAAAAATATATAATAATTAGATACATTAAATAAAATTAAAATTATTCTAAATCATTTTATTTTTTCTAAAAAAGATTTCAATTTATTTTTCCATTTAATTCTTTCTTCTTGTATTATAATATTTTTTTCTTCTATACGTTTTTTTAAAGAATAAAGATTTTTCAATTTTTCTTTTAAGTGTTTATTTTTTAATTTTAAATTTTTAATTTTTTTTTTTAAAGATAAAATACAATCTACTGATTTTTGTACTTTTATTTCTAAATTAGAGAATGTTTCTAAAACCATAATGATACCATTTAAATACAAAATATTTATTAATATAATAAAAACGCATAATATATTAATACAATAAAATTTATAAGGTATAGATATACAGTATAATATATAGAATAATTTTAAAAAAAACAATTTTTAATATTTATATTTCAAAAAATATCATCAATTATATTATATAAAAAATAATCATTTCATTTAATAAATTTAACAATTATTTTTCAATAATCTTTACATCAAATTAATAATTATTATAAAAAATTTATCAGATAAAATGGTTATTTTTTATATTCTTCTAAACCTAATGTAATATAATAAATTTATTATTATAAAACATACATAATGAAATCTTCTGACATGAATCAATGGTTAAATATCAAAATTATAAAATTAAAAAAATGGAAAAACAACTTATTTTCACTTGTTATACGCGCTCCTATAAATTCATTTAAAGCAGGACAATTCACAAAATTGTCATATATTAATAATAATAATCAAAGAATTCAACGAGCATATTCTTTTGTAAATCCACCTAAAGATCAAAATTTAGAATTCTATATTTTATTAATCAACAAAGGAAAATTAACACCATATTTATATGATATATATAATTATGATATTTTCATAGCAAAAAATTCATTTGGTTTTTTTACTATGGAAGAGTTACCTAACAAAGAAAACATTTGGATGATGGCTACTGGAACCGCATTAGGTCCATACTGTTCTATATTACAACAAGAAAACATATTAAAAAAATTCAAAAAAATAATTCTAATATACGCTGTTAAATATAGTATAGATTTAAATTATCTAAATATATTTAATAAAATCCAAAAAAAATACAATAATAAAATTGTCATACAAATAATATTAAGCAGAGAAAAAAACAAAAAATATCTATTTGGACGTATACCTGATCTACTCCATTCAGGAAAATTAGAACAATCCGTTCAAGAACCATTAAATAAAAAAAAATCTCATATAATGTTATGCGGTAATCCAAATATGATAAAAGATACACAGAAAGTACTATTTTCTTTAAAAAACATGAAAAAACATTTTAGAAGAAATCCAGGACATATAACAAGCGAAAATTATTGGTAAAATTTTTTATATTATTATAAAAATAAAATATAGCACAATACTATTTTTTCGGAATTGATTCCTATTAAAAAAGGAATCAATTCCAAATACATGCAATAATCCGTTAAATAATTTTAATTTATATTAATTAAAATATTTATATAATTAACGCACAAAAAATGAATATCTTATTTCTGGATCAGAATTTTTACTAATAATCATAGCAGCACGAACACCGTATTGATTAATTTCATCAATATTTTCTGAATAAGAAGATTGTAGATCTGCTGTTTTAGTAACTGCTACTTTATACATATCAGGACCAATTTTATCAATTTCATACGCAAAACGTACATTATCAGATGCTCGATATTCAACTTCAGGATAACGAGACACCAAATTATTCCATGCAGCTTCTAGTACTTCAGGATGTACATAAGTAGAAATTAATTGTTGTTCTTCATAATCTGTAACAGAAGTTTGAAATATATTCATTATATCTGGAGCTTGATTAGAAGGAATTCTATTACCATTTAAAAAAACAGTTTTATTATGGATATTATCTAAAAATTTTTGCTCTAATCTACCAGTTTTAGTCAATTCTTTAAAAGATTGTTGTAATTTTTGCGAAAATAATTCAGTTTTAGTGGAAAAATTAACAGAATTTAATATGTTCCAGTTTATATCAGAATTATTAAAAATTTCTGGTAAAAAATCTGCAACTCCATCATCTAAACGGTAATATTGAGGTGTGCTATGAAACTCAGAATCATTTATTGAATTATCAACATGTTCTTCAGATACAGAAGCATTAGGACAATTAAAAATACCATTATCACACTCTATAGCTGTAAAATCAGAATTTTTATTAGAATCTATAATGTTTTCTTGATCATACTGACTATTAGGAGAAATATGCGCTATATACTCTTGATTAGCGTTATTAATAATTGTAATATCAACATTTTTAAAATCTTGATTTTTTAACACACTGTTATTATTAACTTGTTTTATAAGTTCTAAATTAAAATTCATATTAGATCTTATTGAAGAAACTGATGACATAGCATTTCTATCCTTGTATATTTATTAAAATATAACATATTAATAACATTAATTTATAAAAATGTTTTTTTTAAAAAATAAAAATCACAAAAAACAAAATCAAGTAAATTACATTAAATTCTTGTTATAAAACAATAATATTAGAAAATATATTTAAACATATATTTAAGATAATTAAAATATTTATTATATATTTTTAATATTTTATAAAATAACAATCAAAAATTTAATAATATATAAATTATATTTTATATTTAAAAATCAATAAAAATTTTTATATACAAAAAATCACAATATAAAAAATTTTTATATATAATCTTATCTTCCTTATATACTGTACAATATAAGAAAAGTCAAACAATAAATGTATTTTACGCAAAAAAAAATAAAAAAACTAATTTGTCATGTAGAATGCATATAAAAATTTATGTAAATACAAATAAATTATAATATTAAATTTAACTAAAACGTAATTATACCATCATATACATGAACAGCTTCTCCTGACATATACAAAGAATGTCCTAACAAACCACTCCAAGAAATTGTTAATTGACCATACAATAAAGTGACAACAACATTATTGGATAGTATTTTATTTCTTATACCAATAGCAACAGCGGCGCACGCTCCACTACCGCAAGCATGTGTTTCACCAACATGTCGTTCATATACTCGCAATAATATTTTTTTTTTAGATATAACTTGCATAAAACCAACATTAACACCTTCTGGAAAACAACTATGTGTAGATAATTCACTACCAATTTTTTTAACATTTACACATTCTATATCATCCACTTGAATGATACAATGGGGATTACCAATAGTAACTACATAAATAAAATAATTTATTCCATGAATAATTATAGAATAACTTGATTGTTCAGAAGTACATAAAAAAGGAATATTTTTTGGAGTAAAAACAGGCTCACCCATATCTATTTTAAAAATATTATTTTTTACATGTTCTAAAAATAAATATCTATTTTTCGTACTAACACAAATTTTTTTTTTATCAATTTTTTTTTTTAAAAATAAATAATATGCAATACATCTAGCTCCATTACCACATTGTTCAACTTCTACACCATTGGAATTAAAAATTCTGTAATAAAAACTAGCTTGCGTACAAATTGAATGCTGAAGCACTAAAAATTGATCAAATCCAATACCTAAATACCTATTTGACCATTTTTTTATTAATTGTGGTGAAAAAAAAAATTATGTTGCGTAGAATCAATTAAAACAAAATCATTTCCTAAACCATGCATTTTCGAAAAAAAAACAACGTTTTTTTTTAAAAACATATTAAAATTCCTCATTTAAAAAATAAATGTTATAATTAAATTTTAAAAAGTTGTTCATTAAAAATAATCTATATTAGGTATAATATGCGTGATATTTTATTTTGTAAAAAAATCAAAAAAACACTGTTAAGAATAGAAGAAATTTTGAATAAAAATAACAAGAAAATAGATATTGATTATTTATTACTAGATAATATGCTAGAAATTACATTTATTAATAATAAAAAAATAATCATTACGTCACAAATGTTTTTAAAACAATTATGGATAGCTACATCTAGTCAAGGATATCACTTATTATATAAAAAAAAAACTTGGATATGTATACGTTCAAATCAAACAATACATAAAATTTTAAAAAAAGAATTTTTAATACAGACCAATTATCTATTTAAGTTTAATATATTAAATAATATTTGAAAAAAATTTTTATTTCTTTATTTTCGGCGAAAGAGGATTTGAACCTCTGACCCACTGGTCCCAAACCAGTTGCGCTACCAAGCTGCGCTATTCGCCGAATTATTTAAACTAATAAATCATTAATAAATAAAAATATTCATAAAATGAATATCGTATATAAAAAATATATTATACAAAATTGGGGTGGTCAATGGGATTTGAACCCATGACCGCTGGAATCACAATCCAGAGCTCTACCAACTAAGCTATGACCACCAAAAAAATATTCACATAAAAATATATATAACCTGCGTCCGACAGGATTTGAACCTGAGACCTTTACTTTCGGAAAGTAATGCTCTATCCAAATTGAGCTACGGACGCAAAAAACTTATTATTATTAATAATAATAATAATGTATATACATAATATGTATTATTAAAATAAATTTGTATTATCTAATAAATATTATATATACACTAACTAAAAAAATCTAGTACTTTATCTCTATTTTTAAAATAAAATTATCTATTATAATAAGCTAATAAAAATTATCATAATAATTTAATAAAAAAAATATTATTTTGATCTTTTCATCATATCAAAAAATTCATCATTAGTTTTAGTCATAGAAAGTTTGTTGATTAAAAATTCCATAGCATCTATTTCACCCATAGGATGAATAATTTTCCGTAATATCCACATTTTCTGTAGTTCTTCAGGAATAGTTAATAACTCTTCTCTTCGTGTTCCAGAACGATTATAATCAATAGCCGGAAATACTCTTTTTTCTGCTATTTTTCTAGATAAAGGTAGTTCCATATTACCTGTGCCTTTAAATTCTTCATAAATTACTTCATCCATTTTAGAACCAGTATCAATTAGAGCTGTCGCAATAATAGTTAAGCTACCTCCTTCTTTTACATTTCTAGCTGCTCCAAAAAATCTTTTAGGTCTATGCAATGCATTAGCATCTACCCCTCCCGTCAATACTTTTCCTGATGCTGGAACAACAGTATTATACGCCCTAGCTAATCGAGTAATTGAATCTAATAAGATAACTACATCTTTTTTATGTTCTACTAATCGTTTTGCTCGTTCAATTACCATTTCAGACACTTGAACATGCCTAGAAGCTGGTTCATCAAAAGTAGAAGCTACTACCTCACCTTTAACTAACCTTTGCATTTCAGTTACTTCTTCTGGTCGTTCATCTATCAAAAGGACCATTAAAACACAATCTGGATGATTATAAGCTATACTTTGAGCAATATTTTGCAATAACATAGTTTTTCCAGCTTTAGGAGGAGCTACAATTAAACCTCTTTGTCCACGACCTATAGGAGAAGATAAATCCAATACTCTAGCAGTTAAATCTTCCTGAGAACCGTTACCTCTTTCCATTTTTAATCTAGAATTAGCATGTAAGGGAGTTAAATTTTCGAATAAAATTTTACTACGCGCATTTTCAGGTTTATCATAATTTATGGTATTAACTTTTAATAAAGCAAAATAACGCTCTCCTTCTTTAGGGGGTCTAATTTTTCCCGAAATAGTATCTCCTGTTCTTAAGTTAAAACGACGAATTTGACTAGGAGACACATAAATATCATCGGGTCCAGCTAAATAAGAACTGTCTGCAGATCTCAAAAAACCAAAACCATCCTGTAAAATTTCTAAAACACCATCTCCAAATATATCTTCTCCACTTTTTGAATGCTGTTTTAGTATAGAAAAAATTATATCTTGTTTACGTATACGCGCTAAATTTTCAAGACCTATCTGTTTACCTACAATAATAAGTTTTGATACTGATGTGTTTTTTAATTCGGTAAGATTCATAATAGGGAGTTTTTCAATCCATTTAAAAAATATAAAATATTAATATACAATAATAAATTTATAAAAAATATATATACAAAAATATATGTATGATTCAGTATTTTGAAAAACACAAATATATAGTTTATTAAAAATAATCAAATTATTGTTTTGTTATACTTGATAGTCAAAAAACAACACTAATGAAATAAAAAATTTAATGTAACAATTTTTCATCTAAAAAGTTTTTTAATTCCATTCTTGATATAACACCTACTTTAGTTCCTATAATTTTATTTTTATTGAATAATAATAATGTTGGAATACCTCTAATAGAATATTTTATTGGCATTTTTTTATTCACATCAATATTAATTTTTCCTACAACAATCTGTTCAAAATACTCTTCGGCAATATCTTCTAATACAGGTGATAAAATTTTACATGGACCACACCAATCTGCCCAAAAATCTACTAAAACATGTTTTTCTGAAAAAAATACTTCTTTTTTAAAATTCTTATCCGTTAATTCAATAATTTTAGTTATTTTCATAAAAACTCCAATACATACATTAGATAAAAATCAATATTTTAATATTATTGATAATATTTTTTATAATAAAAATTATACTGACATAAAAAATATCATTTTAAATCAGATATTATGTAATTTTTATTACATAATTTTTTATTATAATTCATATGATAGTTAACCCAATAAATTTCTTTTTTTGGTAACTCAAATAAAAAACGACTTGGTTGTAAATTACTAAAAATACCAAATCTTTTCTTATTTTTACAAAAACTAAGTAATAATTGGGTTTTTGCACGAGTCATTCCAACGTACATCAAACGACGTTCTTCTGTAATATTATTATCTATAATACTTTTTTGATGTGGAAAAGTTCCTTCTTCCATACCAATAATACAAACAACCGAAAATTCTAATCCTTTAGAAGCATGTATAGTCATTAAATGTAATTTATCATGTTCTAAATTAGTATGATCAGCATCTAAACGTTCAAAATCACCACAAAGAAAATGTATTAATACATCCTCTAATTTTAAAGGTATGGTTGTACTATTACCTACTAAAGTTTTATGTAACCATTGTGAAAAAAATACTATATCCTGTATACGTTTTTCAGACAAAGCAACATTATTATAATAATTGATAACCCAATCAAAATAATTAACATCATTAATTATATAATTTAAAATATTTTCTGGTTTATTTGATAAAAATGAGGATAAATGTAAAATCCATACTATAAAATTATTTAATTTTAATACAACAGTTGCATTTAATTGAACAATCATACGTTTATCTGTACTGGCGGCAAATAAACTAATTTGATTTTTCTTAGCAAAAATTTTTAACTTAGATAGAGTAATTAATCCTATTTTTCGACGTGGAACATTAATAATTCGCAAAAATGCCAAATCATCTGTATGATTAACAATTAATCTTAAATAGGCTAATAAATCCTTAATTTCCAAAGAACTAAAAAAAGAATGCCCTGCATGAACAATATATGGAATGTTTCGATATATTAATTCTGATTCTACAACCTTTACTTGATAATTACTACGATATAAAATGGCATAATCATTATACTTATTCTTATAATTAGATTTATGTTTTTGAATATATCGAATAATTTGTTGTGCTTCATGAATTTCGTTAATAAACATAAACACAAAAATTTTATTTCCGTAATCTAAAGTAGAAAATAATTTTTTATTAAAAAAATTAATATTGTTAGAAATTAATATATTAGCTGCATGCAATATACATCCAGAAGAACGATAATTTTGTTCTAGTTTAATTAGATCTAAAGAAGGAAAGTCTTGTTTTAATAAATAAAAAATTTTTTGTTGAGCTCCTCTCCATGAATAAATAGATTGATCATTATCACCAACAACCGTTAAATTAGAATTATGACCACATAATAACTTCATTAATTGATATTGACTAATATTAATATCTTGATATTCATCTACTAATAAATATTGAACTTTTTTTTGCCAATTCAATTTTATATAAGTATTATTTTGTAGCAACATAGTAGGTAAAAAAATCAAATCACTAAAATCTAGTATATTATGTTGTTTTAAGAATAAATCATATTTTTCATATAACAAAACATATGTCTTTTCTAAAGAAGAATTAATTTTCTCATGAGCTAATTTAGGAGTTAATAAGTTATTTTTCCAATTAGAAATTTGATAAAGCAACTTTTTTAAAAAAAAAACATCATTTTTAATATTAGCATCAGTTAAACTTTTTAAAAGACGCAACTGTTCATCTTCATCAAATAATGTAAAATTTTTTTTTAAACCTAAAATTTTATATTCACTACGAATAATCTTTAAGCCTAATGCATGAAAAGTAGATACTGTAATATCTTTAATTTGTTTAACAGTTAATTTTTTACATAAACGATATTTAATTTCTTTAGCTGCTTTATTAGTAAATGTTATTGCAAAAATTTTTTTAGGATCATATTGATATATAGTAATTAATGTTATAACTTTATTAATTATAACACTAGTTTTTCCTGATCCTGCTCCAGCTAAAATTAAACACGGATTATCAATTATATGAATAGCTTTATTTTGAAATTTATTTAACATCATAAATATAATATCTTGAAAATAAGACTTTAAAATTTGTCTTTTTTTTATTTAATAAATAAAAAATTAAATTTATACACCTTGTTAAAATATTTAAAGATTATGATTCATAGTTAAAAATTATTTGACCATTGTAGACTTCATAACATTCATATATAGACGTAATTTTCTTCCTATCTTTTCAATAGCATGACTACTAACTATATCATTAACGTATTGTAATTCTTGATTACTAATAGATCGATTCTCAATAGATTCTCCTAAATCATCACTACGAATAGTGCGTACAAATTTATTTAATATAGGAAGTGCTCGTTCAGAAAATAGATAACTACCATATTCTGCTGTATCAGATATAACTAAATTCATTTCATATAATCTTTTTCTAGAAATTGTATTAGTAATCAATGGTAATTCATGTAAAGATTCATAATATGCTGAAGCTGGAGTTATCCCTGTTTCTACCATAACTTCAAATGACAATTCTACACCGGCTTTTAACATAGCGACCATCAAAACACATTTATCAAAATATTCATAATCTAAAATTTTTCTTCCAGAATACACATCAGCATTTTCAAAATTAGATTTTTTTAAATCTTGTCTCCATTGAATTAATTGTTTATCTCCATTTTTCCAATCTAACATCATACTTTCCGAAAAATCACCGGAAATAATATTATCCATATGCAAGCAAAATAATGGTTTTAATATATTTTTTAGTTGTAAAGATAATTGATGTGCACGAATTTTAGATGGATTAGATAAACGATCTAATAATAATTTTATTCCACCTTCTTTCATACATTCTGCTAATTTTTCCCATCCAAATTGCAATAAAGTAGCAGAATAATCAGAACTATATCCTTTTTCTACAAGATGCTCATAACAAGTAAGAGAACAAGCTTGTAACATACCACATAGAATAGTTTGTTCTCCCATTAAATCAGATTTTACTTCAGCAATAAAAGAAGATTGTAATACTCCAGCACGATGTGCTCCTAAACCAAAAGCCCATGCTTTTGCAATACTTAAACCTTTTTTTTGTAAATCATTTTCTTTGTGCACTGCAATTAATGTTGGAACACCAAATCCTCTTAAAAATTCTTGTCGTACTTCAGTACCAGGACACTTAGGAGCTACCATAATAACAGTAATATCTGATCGAATTTTTTCTCCTTCTTCAACAATATTAAATCCATGAGAATAACCTAAAATAGAATTTTTTTTCATTAATAATTGTAATTTTTTAACAACTCGAGAATGTTGTTTGTCAGGTGTTAAATTAATTACTAAATCTGCATTAGGGATTAATTTTTTATATGTATCTACACAAAAATTTTCTTTAATAGCATTTTTCCAAGAATTAGATTTATTTGATATAGAAGATTTTCTAAGAGCAAACGAAACATTATATCCAGAATCTCGCAAATTAAGTCCTTGATTTAATCCTTGTGCACCACATCCCACTATAACAATGTTTTTATTTTCTAATATTTTTTTTGTTTGTAAAAATTCATGTTTATCCATTAAAAAACCAGTATGTAAATCTATCAATTTTTCCCTAAAAGAGAGAGAATTAAAAAAATTGTTCATGTATATACTCCGATTAAAAAAATAAAACTATAAGCGTTAAAATTATTTAATATATACTACACATACATATACATAATATTTGTATCTATATAAAAATATTATTTTAATAATATTAGAATCAATATATTTTTTTTAAACTTCTTACTGCTCCAGTATCAGCACTAGTAGCGAACATACTGTACATTCGTAAAGAATCTGAAATATTTCGTACACGATATTTAGGTGTATAAGATTTTTTTCCTCTTTTTTCTTCTAGAATTCTCCGACGCTGTATTTCTTGTGCAGAAATTTGTAGAGTTATACTGCGTTGTAAAATATTAATATTAATTATATCTCCAGTATACACTAAAGCAATTAATCCCTTTGTAGCTGCTTCGGGAGAAATATGACCTATAGAGATACCAGATGTTCCACCAGAAAAACGACCATCAGTAATTAATGCACACTTTTTATCTAATCCCATAGATTTTAAATACGTAGTAGGATAAAGCATTTCTTGCATTCCAGGTCCTCCACGAGGTCCTTCATATCGAATAACTACTACATCTCCAGAACAAATTTCATAATTTAAAATAGCATTAACAGCTTCATCTTGACTTTCATAAACTTTAGCTATTCCTGAAAATATCATATTTTTTTCATCAATTGCAGCTGTTTTTACTATACAGCCACGAATTGCTAGATTACCAGTTAATACAGCTAGTCCTCCATCTTGACTATATGCATATTTTTTAGATCGAATACAACCGTGAATACGATCTGTATCTAATTTAGACCATCGAAATGATTGTGAAAAAGGAACTAACGTTTTAACTCCTTGAGGACCAGATGAATAAAAACGAAATATATCTTTATTAGATATATTTAATATATCATATTTTTTAATAGTTTCCTGTAATGTTAACCCCAATATATTAAATACTGATGTCTTTAGTAAATTAATTTTGTTTAATTCAGATAAAATACCAATTACCCCTCCAGAACGATGTAAATCTTCCATATGATATTTAGTAGTACTAGGAGACAGTTTACATAAATGAGGAACTATCCTAGATAAGTGATCAATATCTGTCATTGAAAAATTAATTTTTGCTTCATGGGCCATAGCTAATAAATGCAAGACAGTATTTGTAGAACCACCCATAGCAATATCTAAAATCATAGCATTTTTTAAGGTAGAGCGTGTTACTAGATTTTTGGGTAATAAACTTCTTTCATTACATTGATAGTAATCTTTTGTATTTTTAACAATAATTTTACCAGCTTGTAAAAATAAATCTTTTCTGTCAGCATGAGTAGCTAAAACTGTCCCATTTCCAGGAAGAGACAAACCGATAGCTTCAGTTAAACAATTCATAGAATTAGCAGTAAACATTCCTGAACACGAACCACATGTTGGACAAGCAGAATGTTCAATTTTAGATAAAATACGTGATGAAGTATTTTTATTAGCTCCGTGAGCAATAGCATCAACTAAATCAATTTTAATAATATGATCATCAACTATTATTTTTCCGGATTCCATAGGTCCTCCAGAAACAAAAACAGAAGGAATGTTCAGTCGTAAAGCAGCCAATAACATACCTGGTGTAATCTTATCACAATTTGAGATACATACCATAGAATCAACACAATGTGCGTTAATCATATATTCAATAGAATCTGCTATTAGTTCCCTAGAAGGCAGTGAGTACAGCATTCCGGAATGCCCCATAGCAATTCCATCATCAATAGCAATAGTATTAAATTCTTTAGGAATTCCTCCGCATTTATAAATTTGATTGGAAACTAATTTACCCAATTCACGTAAATGTATATGACCTGGAACAAATTCAGTGAATGAATTAACTACTGCAATAATTGGTTTACCAAAATCTTTATCTTGTACACCGGTTGCGCGCCATAATGCTCTTGCTCCGGCCATATTTCTACCGTTAATAGTTGTTGATGAACGATATATTGGCATGGAATAAACTCTTTTTACATAAAATTTAAAAAAATATAATATTTTTATTTACAAAATACTTTTATAAACATATATTTTATATACTAAATATTGGTTATTAAAATTATATTTAATTATTAAAAATTTTTTACTTATGATAGGTCAATCTTGGTAAGATATATGTATGAAAAATAACTAAAATAATTAATATTAATATATTTTATAAGAATTTAAGTTATTCGCAGGGGCGGAGGGATTCGAACCCACAACTTTTGGTTTTGGAGACCAATGCTCTACCATATTGAACTACGCCCCTAAGATACATTTTTAAAAACATAAAAATTTTATTTCTAAAATATTATACCTGAGAGATACAAAAAAAACAACTATCCAAAATAGTTAATGTATATTAAGAAATATTACTAATTTATTGTATTGCATATTTAATTTTTAACTAAATTTTTTTATTTTACAATATATAATTTATATATAAAAAATTAAAAAAAAGTTAATATTTATTTTAAAAAATTGATTAATATAAATTGTACACATATTTATTAAATGAGGTTGTAAAATGAAATTTCCTATTTATTTAGATTACGCATCTACTACCCCGGTAGACCCTTTAGTAAAAAAAAAAATGAACAAATATTATTCTTTAAATGATGTTTTTGGAAATCCAGCATCTAGATCACATGAATTTGGGTGGAAAGCAGAAGAAGCTGTCGATATAGCTAGACATGAAATTGCTGATTTAATTCATTCAGATGCTAGAGAAATAATTTTCACTTCAGGAGCTACTGAATCAAATAATCTAGCTATTAAAGGAATTTATGAATTTCATAAAAAAAAGAAAACACACATCATCACTAGCCAGATAGAGCATAAATCAGTACTAGATAGTTGTCGATATTTAGAATATCAAGGATGTGAAGTAACATACTTGAAACCAAATAAATATGGTATTATTAATATCTCTCAAATTCAAGAATCTATTAACCATAACACTTTACTAGTTTCTATTATGCATATAAATAATGAAATTGGATCAATTCAAAATATTGAAGAAATTGGTCATTTTTGTAGACATAAAAATATCTTTTTTCATGTAGACGCTACACAAAGTATCGGAAAAATAGATATAGATACACAAAAAATACCAATCGATTTATTATCATTTTCTGCTCATAAAATATATGGACCGAAAGGAATTGGAGCATTATATATTTGTAGACAACCCAGAATTAGATTATCTCCCCAAATACATGGAGGTGGACATGAAAGAGGATTTCGTTCTGGAACATTACCTGTTCACCAAATTGTAGGTTTTGGAGAGGCATGTAAAATTTTAAAAAAAAGAATGAAAAAGGATATGTCACACGCAAAATATTTACGTGATATGTTATGGAATGGTTTATCTAATATTCAAGAAATTTATTTAAATAGTAATTTTAATTATGTGACTAACAATATAATTAATATTAGTTTTAACTTTATTGAAGGTGAATCATTATTAATGGCTTTAAAAAATTTAGCAGTATCTTCTGGATCTGCATGTACATCAGCAAGTCTAGAACCATCTTATGTTTTACGTGCCATAGGAATAAAAGATGAGTTAGCTCATAGCTCTATTAGATTCTCTATAGGACGCTTTACAACTTCAGAAGAAATTAAATATGCTATAATAGCAATTAGACATGCAATTTGTAAATTAAGAAAACTGTCACCTCTTTGGGAAATGTTTCAATCAGGTATTGATATGAAAAAAATTATTTGGAGTTAATACTTTTATATAGGAAAATTTTAAAATTATGGCTTACAGCAAAAAAGTATTAGATCATTATGAAAATCCCAGAAATGTCGGGTCATTTCCAGAAAAAGAAAAAAACATTGGAACCAGTTTAGTTGGAGCACCTGCTTGTGGAGACGTAATGAAATTACAAATCAAAGTAAACCAAAAAAACATAATAGAAGATGCTTGTTTTAAAACATATGGATGCGGTTCTGCTATTGCTGCAAGTTCTTTAATGACTGAGTGGGTTAAAGGAAAAACGTTACAAGAAGCTAATGAAATAAAAAATACTGATATAGCAAAAGAACTAGATTTACCTCCAGTTAAAATTCATTGTTCAATTTTAGCGGAAGATGCAATTAAAGGAGCTATCGCTAATTATCATAAAAAATATAAAAAATAAAACGTATCTAATTCATTAAAAATACGTAGTGCTGAAAATAAATATGCTATATTCAGCACTAGAATATACATCAAATAGCATATCATAATTGTTATTATATTTTGTATATTTATATACTTAATTTTTAAAATTATAACTCTTTTTTTAAAGGTTACTAATGAATTACTTTAATTTATTTAAACTTTCACAAAAATTTAATATTGATAAAAAAAAACTAATAAAAAATTTTTATAAACTACAAAAAAAATACCACCCAGATATGCAGAAAAAAAAAAAAATAAGCGCAGTAAATCAATTATTAATATCTATTAAAATTAATAAAGGATTTAATACATTAAAAAATAGGTTTACTAGGGCTAAATATTTATTAAAAATAAATAACGAAAAAAATTTATTACCAAAAAATAATAATTGTTATCAAAAGAAAATATTAACAAAACAATTTAAGTTACATGAAAAAATACAAGAAATAAAAAAAAAATCAAATTCATACATTCATATTAATAAATTTATAAAAAAATTAAAAATTAAATTAATATTATATTATTCACAATTTAATAAAAAAATTAAAGAAAAAAAAATAAATTATGCAAATCAAATTTTTTATTGTATATCGTTTATATATAAAATTATAAAGAAAGCTCAAAATTTTAAAAATAAATTAATTCAAGATAAAGAGATACGATCATGAAAAAAAAAAAAATTATCATAGGAATAGATTTTGGAACTACATGTTGTTTAGTGTCCACAGTAATAAACAACAAAATAATCGTTTTAGATATATTTAATAAAAAAAAATTTTTTCCTACAATTGTACATTTTAAAAAAAATAATACTATTATAGGCTGGAAAGCTCAAAAATTCTTACGTAAAGATGTGAAAAATACCATTACATCTATAAAAAGATTCATTGGAGTTTCATATTCTGAATTAAAAAAAAAAAAATAAATGTTCCGTATAAAATATCCACTAATGAAAATAAAGAATTAGTTTTTCATACAAATATAGGAAAAATAACTGTTTCTGGTATTATTCAAAAAATTTTTACTTATATAAAAAACAAAATAGAAAAAAATTTTCAAACATCTATTTGTGGAGCTATCATAACAGTTCCAGCCTATTTTAATAATATACAAAAAAAAACAATCCGAAAATCTGCAAAATTAATTAATTTAAAACTGTTACGACTATTAAATGAACCAACTGCAGCTGCTATTGCATACGGTTTAGAAAAACAAAGAAAAGGATTTATTTGCGTATATGATATAGGTGGAGGAACATTCGATGTATCTATTTTAAAAATATCAGAAGGAATTTTTGAAGTTCTTGCAACTAATGGCGATTGCCACTTAGGTGGTGATGATTTTGATCGTTTATTAGCTAGTTTTTTATACTCTAAAATAAAAAATAAACCTAAAATTACTGATATTTTATTTAAAAAATTACTTGTTATTGCTGAAAAAGTTAAAATTCAATTAAGCAAAAAATCATCTGTTACAGTTGAATTATTACATTCAAAAATAAATTGTTCAGTTTTAGAGTTTAATGTATTAATTGATCCTTATATCAAAAAAACATTAAATA
This sequence comes from Buchnera aphidicola (Cinara splendens), assembly GCF_900698975.1. Lineage (NCBI taxonomy): Bacteria > Pseudomonadati > Pseudomonadota > Gammaproteobacteria > Enterobacterales > Erwiniaceae > Buchnera > Buchnera aphidicola. The sequence continues at coordinate 442,004 of NZ_LR217722.1, forward strand.
TATTAAAACAGGCATTACAAGATGCTAGTGTTAAAAAATCAAATATTAAAGATATAATTTTAGTTGGTGGATCTACTTATATTCCGTTAATCCGTAAAAAAATTCACAATTTTTTTAAAAAGAAAACCTTACAATTACTTAATCCAGTAGAAGTAGTTGCTCATGGAGCAGGATTACAAGCAAATTTTTTATATCATAAAAAAAATAAAAACATTCAGTCAATATTACTATTAGATATAGTATCTATTTCTATAGGAATTGAATTATTAGGTGGAATTATGGAAAAAATGATAGTGAAAGGATCAAAAATACCAACTGAAGTAGTAAAAATATTTACTACGTTTAAAGATAACCAAACAGGATTTTGCATAAATATTTTTCAAGGAGAAAGTAAATACGTAAAAAATTGTAAATTACTAAAAAAATTTAAAATCAAAAAATTACCGCCTAAAAAAGCAGGAGAAATAAAAATAGTGATTGCATTTCGTATAGATGCAGACAATTTATTATCTGTAACAACACAAGAACAAACATCTAAAATTAGACATAGAATTCAAATGGATACTATATACCACAATAAAAATATCAATAAAAAAAAATAATATGCACTAAATTATCAAAATCATTCAAAAAAAGATATGAAAAAACTAAAAGATTTTTTATAATAAATAATATATATATATTACACTAACCATGTTAACTATGGAGATAGTATGCCAAAAGTAATCTTTTATCCTCATAAATTTATATTACCAGAAGGATTGTCAGTACAAGGAAAAACAGGAGAAACAATTCTTGATATAGCTTTATTTAATAAAATAAAAATGGAACATGCATGTGAAAAATCATGTGCATGTTGTACATGTCACTGTATTATTAGACAAGGTTTTTATTCTTTATCACCTTGTCAGGAAAAAGAAGAAGATTTATTGGATAAAGCATGGGGTTTAGAAAAATATAGCCGATTAGGTTGTCAGGCTCGCTTAGGAAAAGAAGATGTAGAAGTAGAAATACCATTATATCATGTAAATCATGTTAATGAATAAATTAAATTTACTTTCAATTTTTTTTATAAATATACGGATTAAAACTATTTTTAAAAAATAACTTTATGGGTGTATTCTGGATTTGTAATTTTCTTTGAAAAAAATGCATTAAATATTTTTTGTATGTTAACGGTATATATTGTATTTGTGTACCGTGAATAATAATAAATATTGGATTTTTATTTCCAAAATGTGCATATTTTAATCGTATTACTTTTCCAGTTATACCCGAAGGTAAAGGATGTTGTAAAATTGCTTTATTTAAAATTTTTGTTAAATATGATGTACTAAAATTTTTTAAAGATTCTTTGTAAATAATATTTATTTGATTAAAAATTTTATTTAATCCTATTTTATGTAGTGCAGACACATAAATAATAGCTATATTTTTAATAAATTGTAAACGATTACAAATTAAATTCTTAATTTTAGTTTTTTGATGAGATGGGATTAAATCCCACTTATTTAGAATGATAAAAAAAGATTTTCCAGATTTAATAGTAGTATTAATTATAGATAGATCTTGTGCACATATTCCTATAGAAGAGTCTATTACAATACAGATTATTTGATTAAATTTAATTGATTTTATAGAATTTTTTTCAGATAAATGCTCTAGAAAAGTATTTCTTTTATTTATTTTTTTAATTCCTGCAGTATCTGTGAAGATATATTCAATATTTTTAATATATAGTGAATCTTTTACAATATCCCTTGTGGTTCCTGGAATAGAACTAGTAATTATTCTATTTTTATTTAATAAACTATTAATTATACTAGATTTACCTGAATTAGTTTTTCCTAAAAAACAAATACTTATACAAACTTTAGATTGTAATGAATCATATAATATTTTTTGATTGTAATTATTTTGAAAAAATTTTTTATAAAATATCCATATTTTTTTAAAAAAATCAGATATACCAATACGGTGAAGTATAGAAATTTTACATATTGTTTTAATTCCAAAATCATAAAAATCAATTATGTTATTACGTAAATTTTTTCTATCAATTTTATTAATTAGTAAAAAAATTGGTTTGTTTGTTTTCCTGATTTTTTTTAGTATAAAAAAATCTAAATTTTTTATTCCTGTATACGCATCAACTACAAAAATCAAAAAATTTGATTCTCGTACTGCTATTTTTGTTTGTTTATACGACTCTATTTGTATGATTTCTTTCTTTTCTACATATTCAATACCTGCTGTATCAATAATACAAAATTGACGATTTTTAAGAAAAAAAAAACCATAATTCCTATCTCTTGTAGTCTTTAATGTATTACTTACAAGAGAAGAATTTCCCCGTGTTAAAAAATTAAATATACTAGATTTTCCTACATTTGATCTACCTACCAAAGTTATTTTCAGGATCATTACTGTGATCTCTTTTTTAACAAAATAAATTTTTTATACTGTTGAAATAATTCGTTCCATTCACTATTATTAACTGTTCTAATAATATCTAAAGCAGGAGAAAAATCTTTTTTCTTAACATAAATTTTTACTAAATTTAATTTGATATACAAAATTAAATTTTCTTCTTCAGTAATAATTAAAATTCTTTTTAAAACATCAATAGCTTGCGTATATTTTTTTTGTAAAAAAAATTGTTTAGATAAATTAATACCAATTAATATAGAATATATATTTTGATTTTTTCTTAAAAAATTTTGTTTATTTCGAACTAAATCGACTTTCTTTTTTTGTAAATTATCTGTTATTTCTTTAAACTCTTCAATATTTTTATCGTTGTTTCTTAATTTATAATTTCTTCCCATTACAATTGTACAGATTGATAATGAAAATAAACCTATACAAAAAAACAAATAAAAATATTTTTTTAAAAAAGTCATAAATTTATTTTTTTTCATATATTTTAACACTAATTTTCTCAAGAATAAGTCATTTTTTAAATTAACAAAAATAATAACACATTTTTTTTATTTTTCCAAATTTTTTTTAAAAAAAATTAGGAGTATATTTTTTTTCTAGCTAATTTTTTTTATTTTCATTTTGAATTTTGTTTTTATGTTTTACATGATTTATTTGTATGCTTATTTTTTCTTTTATTATATAAATTTTATTTTTGTATATTGATGTATATGTATATTACATATTTATATGTGTGTGTATAAATACACATATAAGTATATATATACGTTT
>NZ_LR217723.1 GCF_900698975.1 Buchnera aphidicola (Cinara splendens)
AAATATAAATTAGTAATAACATGAAAAAATATTTGATAAAAAATAGATGCAAAATAACCTTTAAAGAAAAAAAAAAAAGAAATAATACATTTTATATAGTATACTGTAATCCAATAAATTATTTTTAGAAAAAATGAGAAGATCAATAATGAAAAAATCATTTAATATAGCTGTACTTCCAGGTGATGGAATTGGACCTGAAGTTATGTTAGAAGCACATAAAATTTTAAATGTTATTAACAGTAAATCAAATTATAGAATAAATACTCGTGAATTTGATGTTGGTGGTATAGCATTTGATAAATTTGGAACTCCTTTACCTAAAAAAACACTGGACGGTTGCATGAATTCTGATGCTATTTTATTTGGATCTGTAGGAGGAAAAAAATGGTCTTGTCTTTCTAAGGACAAACAACCTGAAAGAGGCGCTTTATTACCACTTAGACAATTTTTTAATTTGTTTATTAATATTAGACCCGTTAAACTAATTACTGCCCTAAAACAGCTTTCTCCGCTACGATCAGACATAGTAAAAAATGGATTTGATATCTTATGTATCCGAGAACTTATAGGTGGTATATATTTTGGATTACCTAAAGGTAGAAATACATTCAATAAAAAAAACATTTCTGCTTTTGATACAGAAATTTATTCTACTAAAGAAATCGAAAAAATTGCAAAAATTGCTTTTACTTTGTCCCTAAAAAGAAGGAAGATAGTTTTTTCTGTAGATAAAGCAAATGTTTTGGAAAGTTCAGTTTTATGGAGAGAAGTAGTTACTTCAGTGTCTAAAAAATTCCCAGATGTTACATTGCATCATTTATATATTGATAATGCTGCTATGCAACTTATAAAAAATCCTAGTCAATTTGATGTTTTACTATGTTCTAATATGTTTGGTGATATTTTATCTGATGAATGTGCGATGTTAACTGGTTCAGTTGGAATGTTACCTTCGGCTAGTTTAAATAAAAAGTTTTTTGGATTATTTGAGCCAGCGGGAGGATCAGCTCCTGATTTGAAAGGTAAAAATTTAGCTAATCCTATTGCTCAAATTCTTTCTTTAGCTTTATTATTTAAATACTCCTTAAACTTAAATAGTATAGCTAAAAATATTGAGTTAGCTGTAATAGAAACTTTGAAAAAAGGATATCGTACAATAGATATTTCAGATGGTAAAAATTATATATATACTACTCAAATGGGAACTAATATTGCTAAAAAATTATCTGAGATAATAAAATAATGAATACAACATTATATCAAAAAATATTTAATTCACATTTAATATACGATAAAAAAAACATCACACCAATTATTTATATTGATCTTCATTTAATACATGAAGTAACCTCCCCTCAAGCATTTAGTGGATTGAAAGAAAAAAATAGAACAGTACGTAGACCTCAACAAACATTTGCAACTATGGATCACAACGTACCTACTCTTTCTAGGGAAGTTAATCACTCGACTAAAATGGCAAAATTACAGATGTCAACTTTATTGAAAAATTGTCATGATTTTGGTATTTCTTGTTATGATTTAAAAAATATAAATCAAGGCATTGTACATGTTGTGGGTCCTGAACAAGGCATGACTCTTCCTGGTATGACAATTGTTTGTGGAGATTCACATACTTCAACACATGGAGCATTTGGTTCATTAGCTTTTGGAATAGGTACTTCTGAAGTAGAACATGTTTTAGCTACACAGACATTGCCTCAAAATTATATGAAAAATATGCGTATATATATTTATGGAACTTTACAAAAAAATGTATATTCTAAAGATATTATCTTAAAAATCATAAATCAACTCGGTACTTCTGGTGGATCTGGTTATGTAGTTGAATTTACTGGTCCTATTATAAAAAGTATGAGCATGGAAAGTCGAATGACCGTTTGTAATATGGCAATTGAATTAGGTGCAAAATCAGGAATTATTCAACCTGATAATATTACTTATGAATATTTAAAAAATAAAAATTTTGTTCCTAAGAATAGATCTTGGAAAGAATATACAAAGTTATGGAATTCATTAAAATCTGGATCAAAATCTATTTTTGAAAAAGATATATTAATTAATGTATCAAATTTATCTCCACAAGTAACATGGGGAACTAATCCATCACAAGTTATTTCTATTGCGAATAAAATTCCAGAATTAAAATTTTTTAAAGATAAAAATGAACTAGAAAATGCAAAAAAATCATTAGAATACATGGGTTTAAAACCAGGTTCTAGTTTAATTAATGTACCAATCAATAAAGTATTTATTGGTTCTTGTACTAATTCTCGTATTGAAGACTTGCGTGTAGTAGCTTCAGTGGTAAAAAATAAATTAGTTGCTGATAATGTCGAAGCGTTAATTGTTCCCGGATCAGGCCTAGTGAAGAAACAAGCTGAAAAAGAAGGTCTAGATAAAATTTTTAAAAAATCTGGTTTTCAATGGAGACATGCTGGCTGTTCTATGTGTCTAGGTATGAATGAAGATCAATTAAAACCGTATGAAAGATGTGCTTCTACAAGTAATAGAAATTTTGAAGGAAGACAAGGTTTAAATGGTCGAACTCATTTAATGAGTCCTTGGTTAGCTGCTCAGACAGCTTTGTACGGAAAATTTATTAACGTCGATAATTTTCTTTCATAAACTTTTAGGATAATTTTATTGTCATGCAAAAATTTATACAACATGTTGGTATCATAGTTCCTTTTGATATGTCTAACATTGATACCGATATAATCATTCCTAAACAATTTTTACAAAAAATTGATAAAGTCGGATTTGGTAAAAAATTATTTTTTAATTGGCGATTCTTAAATTCTAGTGGTACATTAAAAAATCCTAATTTTATTTTAAATAAAAAAAATTACAGTAAAGCTAGTATTTTATTAACACGTAATAATTTCGGATGTGGTTCATCTCGAGAACATGCTGTATGGGCTTTAATGGATTATGGTTTTAAGGTAGTTATTGCGCATAGTTTTTCTGATATTTTTGCAAATAATTGTTTAAATAATCGTTTATTGTTAATTTCTTTATCTAAAGATATAATAGATAAGTTATTTTCAATACTAAAAAAAAAAAAAAATGTTTTATGTATGATTAATTTGTTAAAAGAAATAATTATTGTTGATAATTATTGTGTCAAATTTGTAATTAATTCTATTCAAAAGCAATCAATTATGTACGGATTTGATAACATTGATTATACTTTAAAACATGAAAAGAAAATAAATTTTTATGAAAAAAATCATTCCATGTTTAATTTTTATTAAAAATATATTTTATATATATATTGTTAATTTAAAATAAAAAAAGTTTCTTCAGATAGTTTATTTTAAAAATAAAATTATCTGAAGGGAAATGAACTATAAATTTATAGTATTAATTAATTGGCGAAAAATATATGAAAGAAAAAATAATTATTCTTGATACAACATTACGTGATGGTGAACAGGCTTTGCAAGCTAGTTTAAATGCAAATGAAAAAATGCAAATTGCTTTAGCTTTAGAACGAATGGGTGTAGATATTATTGAAGCAGGTTTTCCTATTTCATCACCAGGAGATTTTAAATCGATACAATCTATTTCTAAAGTTCTTAAAAAAAGTAAAATATGTAGTTTAGCTCGTTGTTTATTTAAAGATATTGATATAGCTGCACAAGCTATGAAGTATGCTCAGAACTTTAGAATTCATCTTTTTTTAGGAACTTCTAATTTACATGTATCTTCTAAATTAAAAAAAAATTTTAATGAAATTATAGATATGGCAACATCTTCTATTATCCAGGCAAAACGTTATACAAATGATGTTGAATTTTCATGTGAAGATGCAGGAAGAACTTCTATAGACAATTTGTGTAGCATAATTGAAGCTGTGATAGAAGCAGGAGCTACCACTGTAAATATTCCAGATACAGTTGGATATACAACGCCTACACAATTTAAAAATATTATTTTTTCCATATTTAATAGAGTAAAAAATATACATAAAATCATTATTTCTGTTCATTGCCATAATGATCTAGGAATGGCTGTAGGAAACTCTATCAGCGCTGTTGAAGCTGGAGCTAGACAAATTGAAGGAACTATGAATGGTTTAGGAGAAAGAGCGGGAAATACAGCTTTGGAAGAAGTAATTATGGCATTAAATGTACATCGAGATGTTTTAAACAAATATACTAATATTAATCTTAAAGAAATTTATAAAACAAGCAAAATAGTTAGTCAATTTTGTAATATGCCCATTTCAGCAAATAAAGCAATTGTAGGAAAAAATGCATTTTCACATTCTTCTGGAATTCATCAAGATGGTGTATTGAAAAATCGAGAAAATTATGAAATTATTGATCCAATTTCTATTGGATTAAATCACTGTAAATTAAATTTAACTTCTCGATCTGGAAGAGCAGCTGTCAAACATCATATGCAAAAAATGGGATATAGAAAAAATGATTATAATTTAAATGAATTGTATGTTGATTTTTTAAAATTAGCTGATAAAAAAGGGCAAATTTTTGATTATGATTTAGAAGCTTTAGCATTTTTTAAAAAACAACAAAATCTTCGAGAATACTTCAAATTAGAATATTTTGATGTGCAGTCTAAATTATCAGGTTTGTCTGTAGCATCTATTATTTTGATGTGTGGAACTGAAATAAACATTCAAAAAGCTACTACTAGTAATGGTCCTGTAGATGCAATTTATCAAGCTTTAAATAAAGCAACTTTATATTCTATTGTTTTAAAAAAATTTCATTTAGTTGCTAATGGTGAAGGTAAAGATGCGTTAGGAAAAGTAGATATTGTTGTACAATATAAATCACGTAATTTTCATGGAATAGGTTTAGCGACTGACATTATTGAAGCATCAGCGCAAGCAATGGTAAATGTATTAAATTATATTTGGAAGTCTACGCAAGTCGACAAAGAGCTGGAGAAGCTCTGTAAATAACTTTTTCCTAAAAAATAATTTATTTTTTATGTGTAATTAGAAACAGCAATTTTTATTTAATTTATATAATTAAATTTTAAAAAATATTTATTTTTATACAAACAATATATATAATTAATAATTTCATAACAATTTTATTATAGGTTATTCATGTCAGAAAGAAAATATGTATATAATCCATACCCACAATTTATTCAGCCAGAAAATCACAAAAAACGCCCTATTTTTATTCGATACGCTATGGAACGTTCTGCAACAATCAATGTTGCTCATAATAAAATTTACTTATCTATCTGTAATTTTAAAAATCCCATTACCGGACGAGTTTTACCGCGTAAAAGACGTTTAAATGAACATCGTGCTCGAGCTCTTCGAGCCATGGTACAAGCTATGTTATATTATTTTAATATAACCTCTACTTTAGTTATGGCTTCTGTAGAAAGATTATCAGATGTATGCGGTTTATCTACATATTCTAGTGCAGGTAATAAATCTATTACCAGAGCTTCTCGATTAATTACAGAATTTATGGAACCAATTGGATTAATTTGTTGTCAAAAAGTATGGGATAAAATTTTAGGAATGTATATTCCTAAAATTATATTGTTACAACCTTTGTTTTTTATGTTATTTGATATTTCTCAGTCACAATTGATACAAATTAGAATTGCTCAATTACAATGGATAAATATTCAGAGAGTATACGATAGAAAATCTCAAATGACACTTTTTGAAATTGAACAAAGAGCAAAAGATAAGTATATTCAAAGAGCTTTTTATTTTAGGAATTCCAAACATATGTTTAGTAAACAAAAGAAAAAAGCTATAGAAATAATTAGATTAGAAAAAAAACATGCTTTCTCTCATATTTTGAAAAATTTGATAAAAAAATATTCAATTGAAGAACTATGTTCTATAGGTTTAATTAATTTAAAAAAAAAAGTTAATCTAGAATATTTAAGATTAAAACAATTAGCTAAACATTCAATTCCTTAATTTAATTTATTATAAAAAACTTTTATATTGCTAAAAAATTTATATATTTTAAGTTAAATTTATATTCTTAAAAAAATCATTATT
>NZ_LR217724.1 GCF_900698975.1 Buchnera aphidicola (Cinara splendens)
CAACGTGCACTCATGCATTAGTTTATGAAAAGAATGATCTTGTTTATTCATTCAATTAGAAATTAAAAATTAATAAAAATCTCTTTATTTTAGTCTAAAAAAAAAGTTATGCACATAGTTATGCACATAGTTATGCACATAAATTCTGTTCATCGGTGCAAAAATGTTGAAAAAAAATGCTATAAGCATAGTTTTTTAATTCATAGTTCAACAGGTTTGACGCAACCAAGCGAGTGTTTTTTGCAGTATATTGGATCCCAATGGTGTTAAAATAGATTCAGGATGAAATTGTAAACCACAAATACGGTCATATATGTGTTTCACTGCCATAACCGCCGTTTTGCAGCGAGCATTCACACAAAGAGTAGAAGGGACAGAGGTACACAGGAGAGAGTGGTACCGAGCTACTACTAGCGGATTAGGCAGCGTAGAAAACATATCCTGCTGGTCGTGCAGAATGCAGGATGTTTTTCCATGCACAATGTCGGATGTTGCATCTACTCGACCTCCATACACACATACAATTGCTTGATGTCCTAAGCAAATACCTAGTATTGGAATTTTTCCTTTTATTAAGTCAATTAATTCCAGCATACATCCTGCTGTACTTGGTGTTCCTGGACCAGGAGAAAGCACCACAATAGGATGATCCATACCTTCAAGCACTGAAATGAGAGTAGGTAACGGTGTAGTATTGCGATATACAGCAACTTTTTGACGAAATATTCGTAACGAATCGACTAAATTATATGTAAATGAATCTAAATTATCTAATAAAAGAACTTCGGACACAGTATTATTCTCCTACATCAATACGATGGGTATTACAAATAGATTGTAAAACAGCACTAGCTTTATTTTTACCTTCTTCTATCTCTTCATGAGTGATAGAATCATATACAATACCTGCTCCAGATTGTATAGTTGCTGTATTTTTTTGAACAAATGCTGAACGAATGACAATACATGCATCGAACGATCCAGAACCAGTAAAATATCCAACAGAACCTCCATATGCTCCTCTATTCACATTTTCGTGTTGTGCAATTAATTGCATAGCGCGCAATTTAGGAGCTCCAGTCAGCGTTCCCATATTCATGCAGGATTGATAGGCATGAAAAACATCTAAGTCATCTCGTAAAACTCCAGTGATAGAGGATACTAAATGCATAACATGAGAATATTTTTCTACATCCATTAATTGCGACACAAAGCGACTACCTGTTCGGCATACTTTTGCCAAATCATTGCGCGCTAGATCAACCAACATAAGGTGTTCTGATAATTCTTTTGGGTGAGTACGTAAAGATAATTCAAGACGGTTATCTAGATCAGGGTCGATGCTTCCGTCTACATTTAGACCGCGTGGACGAGTTCCAGCAATAGGGTGTAGTTGAACAATACGACCATCAGGATTGTATTGTAAGTAGCTTTCAGGTGATGCTCCAAACAACGTAAAATGGGTATCCTGCATGAAAAACATGTATGGACTCGGATTCATACGCTTCAAAACAACATAAGCAGAGAAAGGATGCGTGCATGCGCAATAAAATTGACGAGAAGGAACTACTTGAAACACCTCTCCTTGTTTAATAAATTCATGCATACGATCAATAGTTCTTGCATATATAGAATCACTCATATTGCTCTTTACTCGTGTTTTTTCAGAAGAGATTGGAACCTGCAGATCAATCAGAGAGGAAGATCTATTTTTTTGCATTATCTCGCTTAATTGCTGCATACGTGTGTATAAACGACGTCTCTCCTGGTGATCAGAGGTGAACACATGCACCTGTATCTGCATATCTTTTTTAGTATGATCAAAGCTCACCATGGACTCTGCTAGATAAAAACACAGATCAGGACAGGGAGCGCGCTCATTTATATGAGGAATATATTCGAATGAATGGATTAAATCATAGGACAATAATCCCCCACAAAACAGCGATTTCACCGATCCGTGGGCTGCTTGTACTACCTTTATCAGCCAGCGAAAACAATCGAAAATAGATGGATACAATAATCGTTTATCCTCTTCAACATGAGTAGTATTCAATGAAAATTGCATGATTCGAAGATATTTCGTGGTTTTTAAAACAATATCTGATGGAATCACAGTATCTAGTTGTGTCAGCAAAGAGACACCGTTTTTTGTCAGCGCTCTGATTTTTAATCTATTGCGTACCGCAGTGATACGTAAAGCGCTATCCACAATAATTGTACTGATCGTTTGTTTTTTAGTGCTGGTTTCAGAAGACTCTAATAACAATGTATTTTTTTTTTCTGCACATATTCGATGGAATATTTCTGCTGGATTCGCGGTGTATCGAGAACCTTCTTGCCAGGTAGTGACGGTATACGGTGTAGGCACAACTGTTTCCTCGTGTAGATAGAAATAATAAAATGAGTATGCAATACTATTGTATCTGTTTACGGATGAAAAAAAAGATCACTGATTTATTGAGTACAGTGTACGTACTGTATATCTGAGATAATTTTCATAACATTCATAATCACGGTATCAACATATATATTTTTGTTACAGTAATAACATATATATTATGCATCTATCGTAGTCAACGTGCACTCATGCATTAGTTTATGAAAAGAATGATCTTGTTTATTCATTCAATTAGAAATTAAAAATTAATAAAAATCTCTTTATTTTAGTCTAAAAAAAAAGTTATGCACATAGTTATGCACA